>CAYVRR010000014.1:0-39394 GCA_964453215.1 uncultured Spirochaetaceae bacterium
AAACAATTTGAGGGTGCCAGCATTATTAATATGCAGCACCCTCTTTTCATATATACTCGTTTATTTCATCATTTTGGATAGACTAATACTTTCTCTAATTCTGGTTTCTTTTTAAGATCTTCTTTAAGACCCTCTGCTCTTGCTTTGTTTACATAATCTTTGTGTTGGAACGAGTAGGTGAAGTTCATGTGTACATCGTAAGTTCCTTCCATGAGGGCAACAGCATCTTCAGTCATGACAAGCTCTTCATCTGTTGGAATAACAAAGATTCTTACAGGAGATCCATCTTTAGAGATATCTAATTCACCATTACGACACTGAGAAATTCTGTTTTTCTCTTCATCGAGGTGAATCCCCAAGATTTCTAGATTCTTTGTGGCACCAAGTCTAATGTGAGGAGCCATTTCACCAACACCCGCTGTGTAGACAATAGCATCAACTCTTCCAAGTTCAGCAGCATAAGCGCCAATATACTTCTTCAATCGTTGGGTTTCCATATCTATTGCAAGTTGAGCTTTTTCATTTCCATTAGCAGCAGCATCTCTTACATCCCGCCTATCACTTATTCCACAAATACCTACAAGACCACTTTTTTTATTTAAATTACTATCAATCTCTTTTACATTCATCCCGGTTCTATTCATCACAAAAGGGATAATAGCAGGATCTAAATCCCCACTACGAGTGCCCATAATAAGACCCTCTAGTGGAGTTAACCCCATTGATGTATCAACACAAACCCCATTTTTTACAGCACAAATAGAGGCACCATTACCAATGTGGCAAATGATAAGATTAGTATCTTTAGGATCTTTTCCTAATAATACAGCAGCTCTTTTAGCTGTGTAGACGTAACTTGTTCCATGAAAACCATAGCGACGAACATTGTATTGAGAATACCAACTGTATGGCACAGCATACATATAAGAAGCTGGTGGCATTGTTTGGTGCCAAGCTGTATCCATCACAATCGCGTGAGGAATATTTGGCATAACTTCTCTGGCAGCTTCAATTCCCATGATATTCGCTGGCATATGAAGGGGAGCAAGAGGAATAAGCTTTTTAATAGTAGCAAGAACCTCATCATCAATTAAAGCTGATTTAATAAATTCTTCTCCACCGTGAACAACTCTGTGGCCAACTGCACCAATTTCAGACATATCTGAAATAACTCCATGCTCTTTATCAAGGAGCATCTCAATCATTAACTCAATCGCCTCTTTGTGTGTTGGGCATTTGACCTTGTTCGAATACTCACCATTACCAGTTTTCTTGTGTTCAATTACCGAATACTCTAAACCAATTCTCTCTACAACTCCAACAGCCAATACTGCCTTGTTTTTCCAATCATACACCTGATATTTAGCAGAAGAACTTCCACAATTCAACGTGAGAATAATCATACGATGCCTCCTAAGCCTGGATCATATTAATAAATTTATATCGACAATTCTCACACATAGAGTGATAAAAATCAATGACATTGATGTAATCTCACCATTTTTCACGTATATAAGATATGAAAATATATATCTTATGCACCATATTACTCATCAATGTAGCCCACCCATTAATGAGTATAACAAAAATCACCTTTGCTCCTCAAAAAAGTGAACTTAGTCTCACCCATTCATCTCAATTACACTTTAGTGAAACAGATACCCTTCGTTATGCATTCAAAATTACAAATAAAAAGGGAGTATCATCTACCCTCTCTTTTTCATACATAGCAAAAAGGAAGAACTATGTAGTAGCTATAGGGGATATAAAAAATGATATACGAATCAATTTACTGAGTGGAAAGATCTATACATCTACTAAAAACCTATTTTCATATAATAATTCAATGAACCTACAAATCACTACTTCTCCAACTTTATCCCTTCTACTCACCACCTTTTACAAAACTATCTCAATAAACCCATTCATTACAACGCACATAGATGAAAACGATACCTATATCAGTGGGGGAGTTGTAATAGACTCACCAAATATTTCTAGTGGAGTTTCTTTATTAACATCTCTTTATAGAAACTTAGATCAACAAGATGCGATCGTGATGTTTAATCAAAAAGCGTTACAAAAGGGTCTATCTTCCTATATTCTCTTAAAACAAGATAGAACTCTCTTTGACCTTTATGTAGTTAAACTAAGATTTGCAATCACTCATACCCTGAGTGCGACACAAAAAGGGGGTAGTGCCTATCTATTTCAAACTTCGATAGAAAAAGGGGATCACCTCCTCCTATATACAAAAAAATATTACCCTCACGACGCTTATGAGTGGAATGAAACAAGAGGGAAAAAGAAGAGCCTATTCACAAACTTAGAATATTCTTATGGTAATAGATATTTTACATTCACATACCTATACACCAATACTCTCTATCAAAAAGGAGTTTATGCTAATGTTGTAGGTGAGTGGAAAAATGAACACTCATTCTCCTTTAAAGGAGAGAGGTGGCTATTAACTTACTTTACTCAAGTAGATGTGAATGAAAAGAGTAAGAGAAAAGAAGATAAAAAGATACGCTTTTCCTACTCAATATATAATATTACCTATGTGGCAACACTTCAAATGAAAAACTCATCCTACCACATGCACAACAAAATTACATATGAAACCAACAATTATAAAGTGAGTGTAGAACTTGATCATACAAAAAGAGTTTTTTACACCATCTCCATAGAGAACAACAGCCTCCCTTTTGATGTAACGTATGCACTTTCGTCAAAAAATGGAGCTACAATTACCTTCACCATCGACCAATGAGGGTAACTTCTCTTTCTAACTTTATTTTCGCTTTTTCATACACTAATCGCTCCATTTCAACAGAGACATTGTAGATATCACGGCTGGTGGTAGTTTGCTTTGTTTTTACAATAAAGTTTGCATGGTGAGGAGCTACCATTGCTCCCCGTATTGAGATATTCTTTCCACCAGCTTCTTCTATTAACTGACCGGCAAAGAACCCTGGAGGATTTTTAAACATACACCCAGCGCTCGGTAAATCATATTCTCCCCTCTCTAATCGTTTTAATCTACTTTTTTCTTTTTCTAAGCGAGCAAGAGAAGAATTTTTATTAAAGTGAAGACGAAGGGCGACTTCATAAATTACATAACCATGTTCTTTAAAAAAAGAAGTTCTGTATGAACAATTGTCATTGATTGAGTGGTAACGAAAAAGATTCCCATCAATATCTAAATAATCGACCCACTCAATAAAAGAGCTAATTGTGACTTCTTTTGTTCCACTATTACCCCACACAGCTCCCCCAATAGTTCCAGGAAGCCCACCAAGCGGCTCAAGGCCACTTAAGTTATTCTCAATAGCAATGTTGATAAGAGTATCAAGGTTAAGGCCACACTCGGCGACACATAATAAGCCCCTCATATGATATTTATGTAATTCCGTGGTGAGAATAACAACCCCTTCAACTCCATCATCACTGATGAGGATATTAGAGCCAGCTCCGATAAGGGTAATGGGGAGGTTTTTAAGAGAAGCCCACTTAAGAATATGTGCTAACTCATCTAAAGTTTTTGGAATAGTGAGAAAATCAGCAGGCCCTCCACTTTTGTAACTCGTATAGGGTTTTAAAGGAGCATCTGGTATAATTAACTCCTCTATATTGATTTTTTCACCTAATCTGCGTATTGTTGTATTCACGAGACAATAGTATCTCATTTTTTATCTGCTATCAACGTCTGTTACCATTATAAGGAATATCTATGAACTTTTCTATCTACAATACAATGAGCCGAGAAATTGAACCATTTGTCCCCATTAATTCTAATAATGTGGGGATGTATTGTTGTGGACCTACTGTATACAACTTTGCCCACATAGGGAATTTACGAACCTACATCTTTGAAGACATACTCCACAGAGTACTACGCTATAACAATTTTAATCTAACCCATGTGATGAACATTACAGATGTGGGACACTTGAGTGATGATGGGGATGATGGTGAAGATAAGATGGTTAAGCGCTCTAAAGAGAGTGGCATGAGTGTCTATGACATTGCAGCTATGTATACAAAGGCTTTTTTTGAAGATACCGAGTCTCTTAATATTATCACGCCAGATATTACCCCCAAAGCTACCGAACACATAGAGCAGATGATTGACCTCATTAAAAAACTTGAAGAGAGGGGGCACACCTATATACGTGGTGGAAATGTCTACTTTAGTATCGACACCTTTCCCTCCTATGGACGATTAGCTCGCTTAGACCTTGATCAACTTGATTCAGGTTCAAGAATCGAAATTGATCCAAATAAAAAGAATCCTAAAGACTTTGTATTGTGGTTTACTAAATCAAAGTTTGAAAACCAAGCAATGAAATGGCCATCTCCTTGGGGAGTTGGCTACCCTGGATGGCATCTAGAGTGCTCTGCTATGAGCATGCACTACCTAGGCCAATCGTTTGATATCCACGCTGGTGGAATAGACCATGTGAATGTGCACCACACCAATGAAATTGCTCAAAGTGAAGCAGCTACCAACAAAGAGTGGGTAAAGTATTGGGTTCATGGTGAGTTTTTGATTGATGAAACAGGGAAAATGTCAAAAAGCAAAGGAGATTTCCTTACCCTCTCTTTACTAAAAGAGAAGGGGTATGATCCATTAGACTTTCGCTATTTTTGCCTACTTGGCCATTACAGATCACAAATTGTATTTTCATGGAAAAGTCTCGATGCAGCTCGCAGTGGAAGAAAAAACCTCACAAAGCTCATCTCACAATTACAAGGAGAGGGTTCTAAAAAGGTAGAAGAGATAGATAATGAGAAAGCTCTCTACTACTTAAGTGAGTTTAGAAGACATATAAACCATGATATGCACATCCCTCAAGCTCTCGCGACACTTTGGAAGCTACTTAAAGATGTAAACGTGAGTGATGAAGATAAAAAAACACTTGCCTCCCATATGGATACCATATTCGCCCTCGATGTTATTCATGAACAAAAGGATGAAGAAATTCCACAAGAAGTCTATGAGTTACTTGAAAAAAGGGCACAAGCTAAGCGAGATAAAAATTATCAGACAGCAGATGAGGTTCGTGCTATAGTAGAGAATATGGGGTATGTAATTAAAGATACGAAAGATGGCCCAATAATTACAAAAATTGTGTAACCGATATAATAGGTGAGTTGTTAATAGTATGAAAGTAAAAAGTAGTGAGAATGCATCATTTCAGAGAGTATATACCGAAGTGTTCCCTGTTTTGATGAGAGTCGCTTACCATGTGACATACAGCATAGATGTTTCAGAAGATATAGTCCAAGAAGCATTTATCAGGTTTTACGAAAAGAATATGGAGTTTCCGTCCGTAGATGAAGCAAAATACTGGTTGATTCGAGTGACTAAAAATCTGGCAATCAACGTAGTGAAAAGAAAATCTAGGGAGAAGGCAATGGTTGATAAAATCAAGAAGATGCCTAAAACTCCAGTTCAAAATGGTGAAGATGCTCTCATGGATGTTGAAAAGAAAGAGATGATTCGAGCTGCTGTGGAGAGACTGCCTGAGAAGCTTAAGAGTGTATTGATTTTAAAAGAGTATGCTGATTTAAACTATAAGCAGATTGGAACAGTGCTTCACATTTCAGAAAGTAATGTAAAGGTCAGAGTGCATCGTGCACGAAAAATGATTGAAACGATGCTAGACCGGGGAGAAATACATGTGTCTTGATGATCAAATTTTAAATACGTATCTTGATGGGGAACTTGTTGAACCATGGAAAACTCAGGTTGAGGAGCATCTTACATACTGCAATGCCTGTAACACACGGTTTGAACAATTAAAAGCAGTACACACCATGCTCTCTTCCTCTCGACTTAGTGATGAAAAAGTTGAAGTTGCTGGTAATAAAATCTACACCTTTATGGAAAATAATTACCTAAAGAAGAAGAATAAGGTGAAGTTTCTATCCCGTGACTTTCAAATCAAAACACCCGCACTCTTAGGGTTTGCAGCAGCATTTGTCTTAATCTTTATAGGTGCTCTTGCTATTAAATCACCTGCCCTTAATGAATCAAATGTATTGATTCCAACTGTGATTACTAGTGAAAGTGGTAGTGTTACCCAAGTGAGAACTACAGAAAACCTTGCAGCAAGTCAGATTCTCTCTAATTTATCATTAGAAGAGATTCTCTCTTACCTAGATGCAAAGGGATACGAAGTAGACCTCAAGGTAAAATCGGTAACACCTATTGGAGACAAAGTCGAAGATAACTAGTTCCCTCCCCATTTTTTTAAAAGCATGTACAAAATTTAGAGCATGAAATCTTAGTAAGAGGTTTCGTGCTCTTTTTTATCTTCATCTAATGCTTCAACAATGTTGTAAGATTATACTGATTTTGATATTATCTCTACTATTACCTCTACTGTTAAGGAGCATCACATGAAATCAGTCGAGTTGGAAAAAAGTTATAATCCCAACGATTTTGAGCAAAGAATATATGATGAGTGGATGAAAAGTGAAAGCTTTTTGCCCCATCAAGAAGGAAAAGAGTCATATACTATTGTGATGCCACCACCTAATGTCACCGGAATCCTCCATATGGGACATGCCCTTAATAATGCCCTTCAAGACATTATCATTCGGCATCAAAGAATGTTAGGGAAAGATGCACTTTGGCTCCCTGGAACAGATCATGCAGGAATAGCAACTCAACACGTAGTTGAGAGGGAACTTAGATTAAAAGGGACTCATAGAAAAGAGCTAGGAAGAGAGAGATTCACTGAAGAGACATGGAAAGTAAAAGAGCGACACCATGAAATCATAAAAAAACAACTCCAAAAAATTGGAAGTAGCTGTGACTGGTCTAGAGAAAGATTTACTATGGACGATGGCCTGAGTAAGGCCGTACGGGAAGCCTTTGTATCGCTCTATGAAAAGGGACTCATCTACAAAGGAAACTACCTCGTGAACTACTGTACCACCTGTGGGACAGCCTTAGCAGATGATGAAGTTGATTATAAACCAGTAATGGGTGCCCTTTATCAAATTAAGTATCCATATGAGAATAAAGATGGCTTTATAACAGTTGCAACAACCAGGCCTGAGACAATGTTTGGCGACGTTGCAGTAGCCGTACACCCAGATGATACACGATACAGTGCATTAATTGGAAGTAATGTAATTCTTCCTCTTGCTAATAAACCCATCCCCATCATAGCAGATAGCTATGTTGATATGAGTTTCGGAACTGGTATGGTTAAAATTACCCCAGCACATGACCCAAACGACTGGGCTATAGGACAAAGGCACAACCTTCCTTCTGTAAATATCCTTAACTCAGATGGTACTCTTAATGAAGAGGTTCCTAAAGCATATCAGAACCTTGGTGTAGAAACGGCTAGAGCTTTGGTTGTAAAAGATCTAGAAAAGCAGGGGTATCTTATTGAACACAAAGAGCATAACCATGAAGTGGGACACTGCTACCGCTGTTCAACTGTAATAGAACCTTATCTTAGTGAACAATGGTTTGTTAAGATGCAATCAATGGCTGACAAAGCCCTTCAAGCTTGGGAAAGAGGAGAAGTAAATTTCTATGCAAAAAGATGGGAAAATACCTACACTCACTGGCTTAAGAATATAAGGGACTGGTGTATATCACGCCAACTCTGGTGGGGTCACAGAATTCCTGTCTGGTACTGCCAAGATTGTGACGCTATGATGGTAGAAAGAGAAGACCCTGAAGTCTGCTCTATGTGTAAATCTAGAAATATTAAACAAGAAGAGGATGTTTTAGATACCTGGTTTAGTTCTTGGCTCTGGCCGTTTTCTACCCTTGGGTGGCCAGAGTCTTCAATTGATATGAAACGATTCTTCCCCACTCAAACACTTGTTACAGGGTATGACATTATTTTCTTCTGGGTTTCTAGAATGATTATGGCTTCCTTAGAGTTTGTAGATTCTGTCCCCTTTAAAGATATTTATATCACAGGGCTAGTGAGAGATAAATCTGGAAAGAAAATGAGTAAATCATTGGGAAATGGAATTGATCCATTAGATGTTGTTGCCCTTTATGGGGCAGATGCGATGAAGTTTACCCTCTCTTACATGGCAGCTCAAGGACAAGATATCCTCATTGATATCGACTCCTTTAAACTTGGTTCACGCTTTGCAAACAAAATATGGAACGCAACTCGCTTTTTGCTCATGAATTTAGATGGGAGAAATTTGGTAGAATTACAAGATAAAAACCTCTCTATTGTTGATGCGTGGATGTATAACTCACTAAATGAAGCTGCAAGAGGGGTTGAAGAAGCCCTTAGTTCCTACCGTTTTAATGATGCAGCAAGTATTATTTACGATGTGTTTTGGAACGATTTTTGTGACTGGTATGTAGAGGCAACTAAATTTACCCTTAAAAATAAGAGTGATGAACAAAAAGATATAACTGTCTCATTCATGCTCGACATTTTAGCAAATCTTATGAGATTGATGCATCCATTCATCTCATTCATTACAGAAGAGATATACCAAAAACTACCAAACACAAGTGGAATGATTATCACATCTAGCTATCCACTCTATAATGAAAACCATACCTACAAAGAAGAGACTATGATTCTAAACTCTATGCAAGAGTTTGTTAAATCAGTGCGTACCCTAAAAAGTGAATTGTTGATTCCTAATGAGAAAAAGCTCTCTATTATCTATAGACCTGATGCTAAAAGTGTAGTAGGTGAGTTTATTCATAAAGAAGTAGAGCTCGTCTCTTCCTTTATTAATGCAAGTAGTCTCATTGTTGACACAGATCATACAATTTCAATAGAAGGGGCTGTTCCAGTAGCTGGAAATGGCTTTGAAGCATTCCTTTTTGTTCGCGATGTCATCGATGTAGAGTATGAAATGAGCCGAATAGAGGGTGAACTTGAAAAGAATGAAAAACTATTAATAGGTTCAACCAATAAATTATCAAATGAGAAATTTATAGCAAACGCAAAAGAAGAAGCAATAGAGAAAGAGAAAAGTAAACACGAGAGCTTTCGTGAAAGAAAAGAGAAACTCACCAAACACCTCGCGCTCTTACGAACTTTATAAAATAATCATTATGCAATGTAAGGCACTCACGAAAGAAGTATATTCTTTTATGGGTGCCTTTTTTGTTAATAAGAGCAACAAAGGAATATATATAAGAAGGTGAACTGCTTATCTATATTAGGTAAAACTATGTGATTCATTTTAAGAATCAAGTTTGATGTAAAAATTGCTCAAATCAGGATGTGAGTGATTTCACTCGTTTATTTATTTTGTATATTGTCATGTACCAAAAATTAAGAATTTTGGCAAATTATATGAGCATTGCTGGGTAAAAAGTGATTACTTTTTTATTTTTGCTTGATGTGTTGAAGTGTGTGCAGGAATTTCCTTATATTTTTTTTGCATTAATGTAAGGCGTTGCATAACTTCCTCCATGAATATAAAAAAGATAGTTCTCGATTTCTCATAAGGAAGGAGGTAGGATGGTTGTGACTCTTTTGCAAGAAGAAAGACTTTATCACACTGATTAAATAAAGCAGTATTATACTCTTCTACGACGATTATCACTTCACATCCTTTTGCTTTCGTTGCATGATAAATCTTCTCAAAAGATTGAAAGGTTCCAGTGACAGTGAAGATGAGTAAAAGAGAATTTTCATCAGTCATTGAGGCGACTGAGACATCATCAGAAACTGCTATAATTGGCTTATTTATACAGGTTCTTAGCCTATATTCAATGTACTGTGCACAAAGAAGGGAAGGGCCATATCCAAAAAGGACAATCTTTTCATGATTTTCTATGAGCTCAATCATTTCATCAACTTTCTCATAATCGAAAGAGGTGAGAAAGTTTTGAAGTCGTGTGAGTTCAGATGATTGAGATGAGGGAACTTCATCATTTCCATATAAAAAATCTAAATATTGTTTGTAATTTTTAAACCCAAGTTTTTTTGTAAACTTAGAGATTTTAGAGACAGAACAGCCACAAAGCTCAGCAGCGTCTTTGATTCGTATTGTTGTATGCCTTTCACTGTAGGCGTGAAGCTTTTCATGAATAGATCTCTCGAGTGGGTTTAGTAGATTGAAATTTATAGTAATCATAGAGGCACATAATACAAGTTTTATCAATTAAAATCTATTAGTTTGGGCTGATTTACATGCAGTAGATGGAAAACATTCCAAAAAGTATGTATGAAATATAAATAATTAGAAAGTTTTCCATATTTTTGTTGACGCCATAATAATCTCAGGTTAGAATTCCTCTAGATTTGAAAAGTTTGAAGAGCAAGAAACTTTTTAAAAATTTAATTTAGGAGGAATTTTTTTGAATTCCACAACACTCTTAACACAATTAACAGATATCTTGACAACAGATCAAATCAATACAAACAAAGATGATTTGTATGATGCAGCTGCAGATAGATATAAAAAGTATGCAAAGGCGAGAAAAGTACTAAATGTGCCCTCACCTATAGCCATTGTCTACCCTAAAGATACAAAAGAAGTAAGTGCCCTTTTATCATTTTGCAATGATAATGGTATAAATGTCATCCCTAGAGGGGGCAAAACTGCAACTGAAGGGGGATTAGAAAACTGGAAAGATATCACAATCGTCATCGACTCCCTCTATTTAGATAAAATAGTACATATCGACACCTATAACTCTCAAGCGACTGTACAAGCGGGAGTTCCTCTACAAGCATTGGAAGATGAACTACGGAAAGTTGGATATACAACAGGGCACTCTCCACAATCTAAACCAGTAGCAAAATATGGTGGATTAGTAGCAACAAGAAGTATCGGTCAGTTTTCAACACTTTATGGTGGAATCGAAGATATGGTAGTTGGCTTAGAGTGTGTGTTTCCAAATGGACACATATCAAAAATTAAAAACGTTTCTAGACGGGCAGGAGGGCCTGATATCCGTCACATCGCAATTGGGAATGAAGGCACACTCTGTTATATCACAGAAGTTACTCTCAAAATATTTAAGTATTACCCTGAAAATAACAAATTCCTCGGATACCTTATTAAAGATGTTGAAACAGGAATTAAAGTACTGAGGGAAGTCATAGTTAATGGATTTAGACCCTCTGTTGCCAGAACTTATTCTGAAGAAGATGCAGCTCAACATTTCTACCACTTCCATGAAAACAAGTGTGTTCTTCTTTTTATGGCAGAAGGACCTAAGAAAATTGTAGAAGCTACCATTGAGGCCATTGAAGAAGCAGTAGAGACATATAAAGATGGGATACTCAAACAAGTTGATAGTAGTTTAATAGAAGATTGGTTCAATCACCTTAACTGGTCTCAACAAGATATTGATGATGAAGTAATGGGGATGATGGAAAAGGATTCACACTCTGGATTCACCACAGAAGTTTCTGCTGATTGGGAGACAATTCCAAAACTCTATAACGCTGTTATTGAACGGGTTAAAAAAGAGTTTTCGAGAGTTGAAGACCTCACTATGCTTGGTGGCCACTCTTCCCACTCATATCTAAATGGAACAAATATGTATTTTGTCTATAACTACAACATTCATTGTGAGCCTGAAGATGAGCTCATTATCTACCACCATCCAATCCAACGTATCATTGTTGAAGAGACACTAAAAATGGGGGGATCAATGTGCCACCACCACGGTATAGGAAAGTATAGAAGTGAGTGGACTAAAGAGGAGCATGGTTCTGCCTACTATATGTTAGAACAATTAAAAGAAGCATTTGATCCTAAGGGAATTATGAATTATGGGACTATTTTCCCACAAATAGATGGGATGAAATATATTGAATAACCTCACTACTAGATGAGGGAAAGGTGTATACAAATATTTTTAATGGAAGAGGGCGCATGTATTGCGCACTCTCCTTTAAGAAAAATATAAAACAAAAGGAAGTGCATATGAAAAAGGAAAATTTAGGGCGGTATTTTCAGTTCTTTTTAATTGTATTGGCTGCAGGAGTAATTTATCCAGTAATTTATCTAAGAACAAATTATCAAGAGACGATGCTACAGGTTTTTAATATGGCTTTGCCAGATTTAAATAACTTCTATTCTCTTCTTGGTACGGCATTTGTTATTGGATATATTCCTAGTGGATTACTCAGTGACAAATTCTCAGCAAAGTGGCTTATTTCGATCTCTCTCATAGGAACTGCAATCTGTGGATTCTGGTTTGCCCAAATTCCAGGTAAAAGTTCCGTTAATATTATTTTCTTATTATGGGGATTCTTCTCAGTATTTACCTTCTGGAGTTCTCATATGAAGATAGTGAAAATGCTCGCTAAAAGTCATGAAGAGGGGCGATTCTTTGGCATATTAGATGGTGGTCGTGGTGTTATTGAAGCTCTTATGGGCACTATAGGGCTCGCCTTCTTTGCAACAATACTTGGAGCAAGTACAGCATTAGTTGATAAAACAAGTGCACTTGTTTCTGTTATTACTCTCTATTCTGTAATTGTCGCTATTACAGGTGTTCTTATTGCAATCTTCGTTGAAAGTGATGAAAAATTAGCTAAACATGCAACAAGTAAAGGGGAAAGAGCTGAAGAAGAAAAATTCCACTTAGCCGATGTTGGTACTCTTTTGAAAAATAAATACGTATATCTTATGGGTGGAATAATATTCATGGGATACGCAGTATATTGGACAGTCTATTACCTAGGCGGTTTCCTACAAACAAATATAGGAACGAATGCCGTCACAGTTGGAACTGTTACAGTTATAGTTCTTTGGATGCGCCCTGTTGGTGGATTTATAGGTGGATTCCTTGCTGATAAAGTAGGTAGAACTAATACTATTAGTGGAGCAATCATTGGTGGTTCCCTCTTATTAGTTCTTCTTTCAATCTTACCAGTAACAGCTCCTCCAGCAATTTTCTATTCGATCATAGTTCTCCTAGGCGCTTTCTTATATGCAATTCGTGGCACGTATTGGTCTATTCTAGGACAATCTAAAATTGAAGCAGCTATGATGGGAACAGCAATTGGACTAATTAGTTTCATAGGATACTTACCAGATATCATTCTTCCTCAAATGAATACGATGTTGTGGAACACATTTGGTGACAATGGTGGGTATAATGCTTACTTCATCGTAAGTGCCATCATGGGTGTTGCTGGTGTATTAATAATTGTTCTTTATAATCGAATGCACAAAAAAGCAACTATGAGAGTCAAAAAAGAACCTGTAATGGTAACAAAATGAAGATAATCTGTGTAGTGAAGTTTGTCCCTGATGTGGATAACTTTAGCTATGACTATGAAAAACACATCATCATCCGAGAAAATAGTCGGATGATGATCAATCCAGATGATGCGTGTGCCATAGGGTTTGCACTTAATATGAAAAAAAGGAATCCAGAAACCTTCATAGAAGTTGTAACTATGGCACCAGAATCTATAACCCCTTTGCTTCTAGATATTCTACGAGTAGGTGTTGATAAAGCAACTCTCATTTCAGATAGGCTGTATGCAGGAAGTGATACGTATGTGACAAGTAAAATATTAGCTAGATATCTTTCGAATGTTACATTCGACACAATTTTGACCGGCTCTCATGCGATTGATGGAGATACCTCTCATGTACCTTCTCAAATTGCACATATTCTAAAGTTAAATCAAACATCCATTATTTCAAAAATTGATGAAGAAGCTTTTAATACACACTTCGCACGAATAGAAGTTGAAGAAGAGGATTCTATAACAACATTTGAAATAGATCAGCCTGCAATTTTAAGCTTCACAAGAGACTCTCCATATCGATTACCCTATGTGAGGTATAAAAATCTTAATTTGGATGTTTCAGAGAGGTTAACAAAGATCACTAATAAAGAATTAGGTTTTCATGAAGATGATGTTGGACTAAAAGGATCTAAAACAAAAGTAGTAAGAACATATATCAAAGAGTACCACAAAAGAGAAAAAGTAGTGGTGCAAGCAGATGATGATGGAATTGATGTTGTGTATGACTTCTTAAAAAGTAAGGAATTTATCTAGATATGAAAAAAGTACTCATTTATGTTGAACCTAACCATAGTAAAGATGGAATTAACCTCACTGAAACAGCAAGGCAAATATATCAAAATGAGAAGTATGAAATATATGCTTTAATCATAAATGGAGAGACACACTCTTTAGATGGTGCTTTTGATGTAATACTCTCCTTAACAGATGAAAATATTTCATATTATGATCAAATTGCTATTACTGATATCATCACTCACATTCACACTATATATACGTTCGATGCAATATTAATTCCAGCAACTCATTGGTCAAGAATTCTTGCGCCAAGAGTTGCAATGAGTCTCAACACAGGATTAGTTGCTGATGTGACTAACATATCTCATGGAAAACAGGGGTTAGAATTAATTCGACCAGCCTATAGTGGAAGGATAATGGCATGTATCCAGATTGTAGGAGAAGGTCCTATCATGTTAAGTGTGCGTCCTGGTGTATTTCAACACACTCATGGTGAGAAACTACAAACAAGAATCATTCCCCTTCAAGGAGTTTTGTATAAAACTGGAGGAATGCGAGAAATTGAAAGAAAAGAAAAAAAGATAGATTACGATATTCGTGACAGCAATGTATTAATTTCGGGTGGTGGTGGCGTTGAAAAGTATTTTAAAGAATTAGAACCACTTGCCGCTTTGTTACAAGGGAATATTTCAGCTAGTAGAGCTATTGTAGATAAAGGAATTGTTACCAGGAATTTTCAGGTTGGCCAATCTGGGAAAACTGTTTCCCCCTCTCTTTACATAGCATTAGGAATTTATGGCGCCTTACAACATATTGAAGGCTTATATAATGTAAACTATATCATCTCAGTCAATACCAATAAAGATGCACCGATTTGTAGTCTCTCCAATATTGTAGTTGAGGGTGATGCCTATACGTTTATACAAAAAATGATACAAAAAATACAAAAGGAGAAAGGCAATGAACGTAACTGATTTCACTATGGATTTCTTTTCATTAAAAGGAAAAAATGCAATTGTCACAGGTGGAAATGGAGGACTAGGACAAGCTTTTAGTACAGCATTAGCTAAAGGTGGTGCAAATGTACTTGTGCCAAGTTTAGCAGATGATGATGGTACAACGAAAAAGTTAGTTGAAGGTTGTGGTGTTGAATATAAATTTGTTGAAGCAGATATCACCAAAGATGGGGAATGCAAACGTGTAGTCCAAGAGTGTGTTAATACGTGGGGTAGTATAGATATTCTTATCAACTGTGCTGGAATAAGTATTAACGTACAAGATGTAACACAGTACACACGGAAAGAGTGGGATAAAATGATTGCTATTAATCTTACTGCTGCATTTGAAATGATCCATGAATCATGTAAGTATATGATTAAGCAAGAGAGGGGAAAAGTTATTAATATTGGCTCTCTTTTCTCATTCTTAGGAGGTCAGTGGTCACCAGCTTATGCAGCTACTAAACACGGGATAGTTGGTCTAACTAAAGCTATGTGTGATGAACTTGGTCAATGGAATATTCAAGTTAATGCTATAGCACCTGGCTACTATGCAACTCCAATGACAGAAATGACTCGAAAAAACGAAAAACGTAACGCTGAAATTCTTTCTCACATTCCTGCAAATAGATGGGGATACACAGCAGATCTGATGGGTGCAACAATATTCCTTTCAAGCGCTGCATCTGATTATGTAAATGGAACAGTACTCACCGTAGACGGTGGATACCTCATGCGTTAACAAGTTATAAAAATATACAAAAGTTGAGATTTATTATGGAAAATAGATATATCATTGCTATCGACGGAGGTACACAAAGTACTAAAGTTGCAATCTTCAATACGTTAGGAAAAGAAATATGCTCTCATACTGTCCAATTAAGACCAATGGTTCTTTATGGAGAATTTCGTGCTGAACATCCTGATGATGATTTATGGGATTCCCTCAAAGAAGCCTGTCATAAAGTTTTTGAAAAATTTACAGGGGATATAAGTAAAATTGTTGGAGTTGGTTTAGGTTCTATCAGATGTTGTAGAGCTCTAATACAAGAGGATGGAGAGCTTGCCTCTCCAATCCAAAGTTGGATGGACTTACGTTTATCAAAACCATACGAACATGAAGATGACACAGTTCGATATGTTACAACAACAACTGGCTACCTTACTCATAGATTGACAGGAGAAACAAAAGATACAAGATCAAACTATGTAGGACCATGGCCAATTGACCCAACTACATTAGAGTGGTTTGAAGATACAGAAGTTTTTGACTCCTATACAACACCAAGAGAGATGTTATTTGAACTCGTTGATCCATCTACAGTGCTTGGGTATATCACAGAAAAAGCAAGTATTGCTACAGGTATTCCATTAGGACTCCCTGTGGTTGCAACCTCAAATGATAAAGCTGTAGAGGGGCTAGGAGCTGGACTTGTAAATGATGGAACAGTCCTTGTCTCTCTTGGAACCTATATCACATCGATGATGGTGGGGGAAGAAAACCGATCTAATACTCACTCGTATTGGAGTAATCCTGGAGCAACAAAGGGAGAATATCTGTATGAAAGTAATGGGATACGTCGAGGTATGTCGACTGTTACTTGGATTAAGGAACTCCTTGGTAGTGATATCCTAAAAGAGAGTGAGTCACTTGGAATGAGCCCTGAAGGGTACCTAAATATGCTTGCAAAAGATGTTCCAGTTGGATGTGATGGCCTCTATACAATTCTTCATTGGTTAGCAAGACCAACACACATCCATGAAAGAGGGATGATAGTAGGCTTTAATGGGAGCCATAAGGGTCCACATATATTTCGTTCCATATTAGAAGGCATTGCATTAACTATGAAAAACAATGCTCAAGCAATGTGCGATGAGAGGGGAGTTGAATTAACAAATCTTGTTGTTAGTGGTGGTGGATCTAATGGGGAACTCTTTATGCAAATCTTTGCAGATGTGTTTAATGTTCCCTCTCATCGAAACATAGTGAATGGGTCTGCAAGTATGGGAGCTGCGATTTGCACAGCCCTTGCTTTGGGTATATATAAAGATCGACAAGAAGCTATAGAGCATATGGTAAGTCGACGGGATACATTTTATCCAATAAAAGAAAATCAACGCATTTACCAAGAAATGAATGAGAAAGTGTATGTTCATTTAGCATCACAAGTTGATGACTTACTCAAAGCTTCACATGCAATTTTTAATCGATAAATCTTACTTATTTGGGAAGAACAGCAACAGAAAACTCTCCTATTTCTATACATCTGTTGCTGTTGTTTATTATTTACGAATTTGATTCTTATCAAAAAGGAATATTGTCATGAACCTAAAACCAAAGGAATACCGACCCAAAAAACTACGACCTTGGGTCTTTTATCCCTCTTTTATCCTTTTGTTGTTAACTATTATTATTAGTTTTGTAAACTATGAGATGTTCATTAAAATAACTACAGCCGCAAAAGATTTCATGGTTGGTGAAATGGGGTGGTTATTTAGTATTACTGGGATTTTATGCGTTGTAGTTATAGTCTTTGTCTATATTTCACCACTAGGAAAGGTGAGAATAGGGGGGCCAGATGCAAAGCCACTCTTAAAAAAAACATCATGGTTTGCAATTACTCTTTGCACTACTATTGCTGCAGGAATTTTATTTTGGGGCACAGCAGAACCAATTTGGCACTTAGCATATCCACCAGCATCATTAGGAATTGAGCCAATGAGTGCTGATGCTGCTATCTATGCTATGGAAACAATGTACCTCCATTGGACATTTATCCCATACGCTATTTACGCTGTTCCTGTAATTGTCTTTGCCTTTGCTTATTATAATATGAATAGATCTTTTAGTGTTGGCTCTCAAATTGCGCCGCTAGTAACACAAGAAAGACAGAAAAAGATAAACGGTATTATAGATGCAATAGTGTTGTTCACAGTCGCAGCTGGTATTGCATCATCATTTGGAACAGCTGTTTTAAATATGGGGGGAGGCATTAATGCTCTATTAGGAATTGATAATTCTAAAGGACTTTGGGTAGTGATTACTTTAGTTGGAACTGCTGCCTTTGTAATTTCGAGTGGAACTGGATTGATGAAAGGAATTAGGGTGTTATCAGATGTTAATATTTACCTGTATTATATTATCATAGGCTTTTTACTCATTCTTGGCCCGACTATGTTTTATTTTGGGCTTGGAACTGAGTCTTTGGGAGGGTTTTTAGATAATCTTTTCACTAAAGCACTCTTTACAGGAGTTGGTGCTAAAGACTCATGGGCTTCTGATTGGACAACCTTTTATTGGTCAAACTGGATGGCATGGGCACCCGTGACAGCTGTATTCCTTGCTCGTATTGCTTATGGGTATACAGTGAAAGAAGTTGTTACAATGAATTTTATTATCCCAAGTCTCTTTAGTATTCTATGGATGACAATACTTTCTGGTACCACATTAAATTTCCAAATGACAGGAAGAGTTGATGTTCTCTCTATCATGAATGAACAAGGCTCTGGCGCTGCAGCCTATGCTGTGTTAGGTGAATTGCCCCTTTCAGGTCTCCTCATTGGAATGTATCTCATCGCTGTGATGATTTCATTTATTACAGCAACTGACTCAACAACAAATGCTATGGCAAGTATTTGTACAACAGGTATTAAAGAAGGGACGCAGGAAGCTCCTCTCCCTATTAAAATCATTTGGGGCCTTGTGGTAGGAGCTGTAGCATTAGTATTTATTACAACACTTGGATTAGATGGAATTAAAATGATGAGTTATCTAGGAGGATTTCCTGCTCTATTTTTAGGATTGCTTAGCATTGTCTCCCTCATATTTATTATGAATAAGCCTAGTAAGTATGATAAATATGCTACAAAGAAATCTGAATAGATTAAGAGTTTAAAAGTATTAAAACTTTCTTATATGAGATGTACCTTTTTCCTACTTCTTGATGATAATAAGGTGAGGGGTACATCTTTTATTTGATTTCTTTTTCCTCACTCATTATTGTTTTGGTGTATGTAATTCATACAAAGAAAATAAAGTTGACACTCTCTACTTTTCACTTATCCCTTGTGTTATAGTAAGAATGTGAATATTGTAGTAGTAACTAATCGTAAAACGAGAAATGCGTTTATTAATTTCCCTATCTCTCACTATAAGAGTGACCCTTATTGGGTTCCTCCCCTTTGGAATGAAGAGAAAAAAGCGTATAATGGCAAAACGAATGTAATGCTACGAAATAATGAGTATATCCTATTTCTCGTCTATGAAAAGAATCAGCTACTTGGAAGAAATTTGGTCTATATTGATAGAGATTTTAACACCTATTACTCTACATCTATTGGGTTTTTTGGAGCTTACGAATGTGCTAACAACTCTAAGGCGTCTCATCTTCTTCTCTCTTCATCAATAGAGTGGCTAAAGAAGCGAGGAATGAAGGCGATACGGGGGCCTATTCATCCAATTGCAGAGAGTTGGGGCTTCTTGCTCAAAGGATACGATTCTCTCCCTGTTCTCATGACAAGCCATAACCCTCCCTATTACCACACTCTCATGATAGATGCTGGGTTGAAAAAAGTAAAAGACTTGTTAGTCTATGAAGCAGACCTTTTGAAAGGGTATGAAATTCCAAAAAGGATTGAGAGATTTAGTGAGCAATTAGCTTATCGACACAATAACTTTTCAGTGAGAATGATTGATACAAAACATCTATTGAAGGACGCTTGGTATATTTGGCACATTACCAATACTTCAGTACGTGATAATTGGGGATATGTTCCTGTAAAAATAGATGTGATGCGCGATATGGTTCGTCGGCTAAAACTGATTCTAGAGAAGGAAGCAATCTGGTTTGTCCTCGATAAAGGAACTCCCGTTGGTTTTGCACTTGGTTTTCCAGACCCTAATACTATTATCAAAGCAATTCGTGGTAAGCTTCTGCCCATTGGGTTTTTGCACCTATTTTTTAAGAAGAAAAAGATTAGGCGATACCGATTGCTAGCCCTTGGAGTTTTACCACAATACCATGGAATGGGGCTTGATGTGCTTCTATACAAACACCTTTATGATGCCTTAGCTCATAAGAAGATTGTTCTAGAAGCTAATTACATATTAGAGGATAATTGGAAGATCCGAAATGCCCTTGAGAAACTGGGTATGAAGAGGACAAAAGAGTACAGAGTTTATGAAAAAACAATTACTTAAGAATAAGCCTCTCCCATCTTTTATACAAAAAAAACCAGATATTCTACACATCTGGCCTTTTAAGTAATTTGAGATGAAAATCTATTCTAGGTTTTTTTCTTCTTGAATTTCTTTTCTTCTCTCTTTTGCAAGTTTTCCAAGTTCGCCTAGAGCCTTTCTAGCTCGAGCAGCGGATGCCTTAATACCTTTTTCGGTAAATTTCTGGTTCTCTGCAATATATGCTTCGAATTGAGCTACTATTTGCTCGTGTACACTCATGTGCTAGCCTCCTCGTAGTCTTTTGATTCATATTATCATAAATTCATCATAAGACAAGGAATTTGAAGAAAATATGTGCTAAAAAGGTGAAATAATGCCTAATTTAGCCGCTTACGGATAATATAGCCCTCTTTAATGATAGATGTAGTCTTAATAAAGACTTTTTGATGATGATTCGCTACTTCTATAGAAAGACCCTCTTCATCAAACAGAGTAAATGAATTATCTTTCATATAGAGAATATCTGGTCCTATGAATTCTATTTCATCGTGTACTGTGAGTTTATTTTTCAAATCAAGTGAAAAGATATTCTCTTTAACTTCCTTTTCAACTGTTCCAATGAGAAGGTATTCTCTTAGGTAGGTAATATCTGTTGGTTTTTCAATATCATCTTTACTAAAGAAAAATCCTGTTGAATACTCTCTATGGCTCACACTCTCTAATTCATCTCTATAAAGACGAGCATCACTTTCATCAGCACCATGTTCTATCACATCAATTGCTTTTCTATAGGCTCGAGTGACTGTTGCAACATAATAAAGGCTCTTCATCCTTCCTTCAATCTTTAGGGAATCAACTCCAGCTTCTTTTAATTCATGTAAGTGATCAATCATATTAAGATCTTTAGAGCTCAGGATTGTTGAATACCCATCCTCTTCAATAACAGGGTAGTATTCTCCTTTACGAGTCTCTTCTTCTATATAGTACTCTCTCTTTTCATCTTTTTGATATGTTTTATACTTCCACCTGCAGGTGTGGGCACAATCCCCTTCATTCGCACTTCTTTCACTCAAGTGGGCACTTAAAAAACACCTGCCAGAGTATGCCATACACATAGCCCCATGAACAAAAGTCTCTATTTCAATATCAGGAAGAGAATCTTTTATCCTTTTTATATCATCTAGACTCACTTCCCTTCCTAATATGATTCGACTAAATCCAAGCTCTTTATAGGCCATCACCGCTCCACTGTTAAGGGTATTAGCCTGAGTGGAGAGGTGAAGGTGAACAGAATCGCCTAGTGTTTTCTTTATGAGCATAGCCGGCCCTAAATCACTTACAATGTATGCATCAAAGGGGTAGTCTTTAAATTTCTCCACAGAAGAAGCAAATTCCAAATAATCACTTTCATGAAAGAATCTGTTTACTGCACCGTAGAGTTTTTTATCCCCTTTTATTTTTTTTAATTCATCTATTGCATCACTCATCACATTACTTGCTCTATCTCGTAGGCTGAACCCTTTTACCCCAATGTAGGCAGCGTCTGCCCCATAGAGATAGGCGTAGTGTAATTTTTGTAGTGACCCAGCTGGGCTAAGTAATTCCATCTAGTATCCTCTAATTAGCTGTTGGCACATTCTCAAATATGTGAGGAAGTGCTTCATCAAAATTTGCAACAGGATAGAAAGTAATACCTTCTGTGATTTCACTATCTAACTCATCAAGATCCCTTTGGTTGTGTTTAGGAATAATAATGGTTTTAATACTATTTCTTCTTGCAGCAAGTACTTTCTCTTTTAATCCACCAATAGGCATCACCTTACCAATAAGGTCAAGTTCTCCTGTCATTGCTAGGTGCTCTTTTATCACAGTGTTTGTAATAAGGGAGAAGAAGGTTGTTGCCATCGTTATCCCGGCACTCGGTCCATCTTTAGGAGTTGCCCCTTCTGGAACGTGTAGGTGAATAGAGTTCTTGTCAAACCATGCAGGATCAATTCCATACTGTAGACTAATTGACTTTAGGTGGGTGAGGGCAATACTTGCAGACTCTTGCATCACATCCCCAAGTTTACCAGTGAGCTTTAACTCTCCCTTCCCAGGATAACTTACAGCTTCTATGATAAGGGTATCCCCTCCCATACTTGTGTAGGCAAGTCCAACTGCCATACCAGGTCTATCAGCTTTTTTAATCTCATCTTCATAGAAATAGGGCTTCCCTAAATATTGTCTCATCCTCTTTTGTGTTATCTTTACAGGAGGACTCACATGCCCTTCAATTATCTCTCTAGCAACTTTACGGTGAATCTTATCTAAAGACTTCTCATAGTTACGCACTCCCGCTTCCCTCGCATAGGAGTCAGCTATTTCATTTAGGATCGTCTTGGAGTATGAAACTTCACTTTTTAACAGTCCATGTTTTTTCAAGCTCTTTGGAACAAGATATTTTCTTCCAATCGCTAACTTCTCTTTAGATGTGTATCCACTTAAACTAATTACTTCCATTCTATCAAGAAGGGGACGAGGAATTGTTTCTAGTGAGTTAGCTGTAACGATGAAGAGAATTTGGGAGACATCAAAAGGAAGATCTAGGTAGTGGTCTCTAAAGGCATAGTTTTGTTCACTATCGAGCACTTCAAGGAGGGCAGAAGAGGGGTCTCCTTGGTACGATGATCCCATTTTATCAATTTCATCAATTAAGAAGACAGGATTTTTTTTCTTTACAGTTTTTAGACCCTGAATAATTTTTCCAGGCATTGCACCAATATAGGTTCTTCTGTGACCTTTAATTTCTGCTTCATCTCTCATACCACCAACACTAAAGCGGTAATACTCTTTTTTGAGGGCAGAAGCAATGCTCCTACCAACACTTGTTTTACCAACTCCAGGGGGTCCTACAAGACAAATAATAGATCCTTTTGTATCTTTTTTCTTCTTTCTTACTGCTAAATATTCTAAAATTCTATCTTTTACATCTTTTAAGCCATAGTGATCCCTCTCTAATATTTTAGAAGCAGACTCAAGTGTAAAATCTTCTGGTTCACTATCGTTCCAAGGGAGGGCTGCGATAGTTTCAAGATAATTACGAGTAATTGAGTATTCAGGAGAGTTTGGGTCGAGTGATTGGAATTTGTCTAATTCATTTTTAACAGCTTCAGCAACTTCTCCTTCTAACTTTAACTCACCAATTTTTTTCTTAATTTTCTCAAATACTGCAGTTCGAGGGTCACTTGTGAGGCCAAGTTCTTGTTGAATATGTTTTAATTCTTCTCTTAAAAAATATTCCCTTTGATTCTTTTCAAGTTTTGCATTTACCCGAGACTGAATTTGTTCTTGCATCTTAAGAACTTCTTGCTCTTTTTTAATATGAACAAGGACCCTCTCCATTCTTCGTCTCACATTAAGTGTTTCTAGAATGCGTTGTTGTCCTCTTCTGTCGATATTAATGATTGAAGCAATAAAGTCGGCCATCTTCCCACTTTGGTCGATGTTTACCATATTAAGGCGCATCTCTTCTGTGAAGAGGGGATTTCCTCTACTTAGCTTCTTTGTTTCAGTAATGAGTTGTCGAGTCCACGCTTTTAATTCGGTTGGATTATCTTCGATATCATCGAGATAGGTAACATCTGCAACTATATACTTTCCACCACTGTGGAACTCTTTTACTTGGAATCTTTTCAATGTTGAAATGAAAATGTTCATTCCCCCATCAGGAAGTTTGATTCGTTTAATAATTTTAGCAACAGTTCCTACCCGATACATATTATCTGGTTGATAATCTATTTTATTTTCATCTTTTACTAACAACAGACCAATATTGCCGCCGTGGTTCAAAGATTGATTAACAATTTCTATATCCTCTTTACTCTCTATTACCAGCGGGGTAAATAATCCAGGAAAAATGGGGTTACCCACGAGAGGGAGTATAAATAAATTGCGGGGGAGCGTCTGCTCAACGGGCATAATTTCTTGCTCAGCCATGATAATTCCTCCACATATATTGTGTATTATTCTTAATGATTCAGATGTAATGTAATAAAATTATCACCTAGTGTGTAGTATAAACACTCAATTATTAGAGAAAGGGGGTTGATTGGAGCGTTTTAGCGATGCGTTTGGCGCCATGTGTGTTTGGGTGTATTCCATCTGTTGTGAGAATGAGGCCACGAGATGTACTTAATTCATCTGCTTTTTCTTTTCGTCCACCAATATAAGAGGCATCTTTTTCTAGACTCTCACTATTTTCTGGCATATAGGGATTCACCTCTTTATCCCCTAATACCTCTTTATACGAACTAAAAAGATCTATTATTCCAACAGATAATTCACGTGTAATACTCTCGATTACTCGATTGTATTCGAGGGTTATTTCATAGAGCTCTTTTCGTGCAAAGGCAGCTTCGATCGCAATAGTGGTGAAGTAGAAATGAATTTCGGGGTATCTATTTTTAAGTTTTTCAATCTTTTTAGTTATCTCTTCTTTCCAGTGTGGTAATTGAAGGTGTTTTCCTCGTTGAGTATTGTTCGCATACTCACTCCACCCATTTTTGTGTGTACTAAGATATGTGTAGAGGGCATCATTTGCCCCCCCTTGAAACACAACTGATATCTTTTCATCTTCTATCTTTTTTAGATGATGGGCACTAAAAGAGATAATTTGTTGTAAGGTAGCTCCATCCCACCCTGTGTAAGTGAATGATGGATCTAGAAACTTCACATACCCAATTCCATAGTGCCCCCGAGTGAGGCTATCTCCAAAGATATAGAGACTCATGAAGAGCTCTCTTTAGCCCCTTTTTTCACCCAATAGACTCCAAGGTAGCACAGGGGTGTATCAATTAATGCAAAAAGAACTTTAAATGCCCAATAGGGGAGTATGAGGGAAAAAATAAAGGTGGGAGTATATTGAGGGGTAATGTTATAAAAAGCGATAAACATAAAGATAGTAGTGTCAAATAATTGACTTATCATGGTACTTACATTATTTCGTATCCAAAGATGTTTATTCTTTGTGACCTTTTTCATCATTGAGAAAGTGAAGACATCAATGTGCTGGGCAATATAGAATGATATCAAAGATGCTACAGTCATTCTCATAGAGGATGCGAATATAGAAACATAACTCTCTTGTAGATTCCACGTCGCATTGGCAGGAAGGGAGATACATAGCCCCATCATTAAAAACATAAAGACGAGCATTCCTGTTGAAATATTCACAATAAGGGCAGAAGTTTTTCTTCCATAGACTTCTCCTATTATGTCTGTCACTAAAAATAGGATTGGAACAAAAAAGACTCCAACCGAAGCTCTCACAGTACCTAAGGTAGTAATTTTACTTCCAAGAGTATTTACAAGAATCATTGATGTAATATAGAGGGCAAATAATATCATCAATTTGTTATCTTTTTTTTCCACAGCATCATCCTTATTATATGTAAGTTGGTATATTGATGATTACAATACCTAAAACAGGTGTTTTGGTAAAGAGAGAATTAGAAATAGGTGTGACTATTTACCAATGAATTGAAATACTTCCTGTTGCATTTCGCTCTTTTAGGAGCACTTTTCTCAATCCTTCAAATGCAACAACAGATTCTTCATAAATTGCGATGGTGAAAATTGAGGGTTGTATGAAAAGGGCATCATAGGGGTCTTTAAGTGAAACAACGATTGTTGGAATTCCTGTTGCACCTAATGAATTAGCTAAGGCAAGTTCTGCAGGATGAGCATACCCATCTTTAAGGGCAATTATGATAGAGGAGTTATCACTTGCTTCTTCGAGCAAGTGGTTAATTTCACTACTTTCTATATTACTTGTAAACTCAAAAGCTTCTCCCCCAAGATGACGCTTCATCCAGGCGGCAAAAGATTCTCTTCCATCTCCATCATCAACTCGTTTACTTAAGAAAATTGGATTATCTCCAATATCAGGTAACTTCTCATCTTGAGCCCTTAAAAGGGTAATAGAGCGCTCTACTATTGCATTGACTATTGCTAGGTGGCTTGTAGGGTCAAAGGGTGTTTTTTTACTCTTAATAAGGGTTCGCTTTATATTATCAAGGTGATTTTGGTGTTGTTCTTGAGAGAGATAGGCACTAGAGAGGGCTTGTTGAGTAGAGTTATAGATTTTTTCTATATGTTCCACTCTGTGTGATATAATTATTTGATCACATCCACTTAATAAACTCTCTATTGCAACTAATTCTATAGGAAGGTGATTGCTAATACTCTCTTTATCAACTTGAGAAGCTATAACAAGGCCCTTAAAATGTAACTCATCTCGTAAGTAATCACTGATGAGGCCCTTTTCCATACTCCCCACTTTCATCTCATTACTGAAGGCTTTGTAATAGTGGGGGGCAACTAACAGGGCCTTCGCCTCTTTTTCTATCGCCCTTTCAAAAGGGTAAAGTTCCCCTTCTTGTAACTCTTCTAATGATTTGTCATTAATTCCAATACCACAATCATCTTCATGATAGAGTCCACTTTTTCCTGGAAAGTGATGGAGAATAGGGAGTATTCCCCCTTCAATATAGCCATTACTCATAGCAATTCCAAAGCGACTTACGATGTCATTAAGATTGCCAAAACTCATATCCCCATCATCTCTGTTTAGTGTGTGGGTGTGAAGTTCTAGTGATGGCCCAAGAATAGCATCAAAGCCAAGCTCTTTTAGTTCAAGTGCATGAAGTTTTCCAATACTAAATGCATTTCCTTCATCCATTGTAGCACTAAGTGCTAAGGGGGATGGAATAGGACTCATGAAGGTATTTAGTAAGGATGCGCACTCTTGTGTATAATTGAGGATGAAAAAGGGTTCTTTTTTCACCTTTTCATTTACTACTTGAGTAATCTTTTTAAGAAGTGAGCTTATGTGCTCTTTATCTTTAATATTCTCTTTTTCTATGAGAAATGTAGAAATTCCCCAATTCGATACTGCTTGGATTAATGAGTCTGTAAGAGTATCACCTTCTATTGTAACAATGAATCTAGAACTAATATTGCCATTATTACTCATACTTTTTACCACTCCTCATAAGCACAAGGGTTTGCTTATTTCTAATATAACAGCAATAAAACATATATTCAACGAGAATGAAAAGTAAAGAAAGTTTGAGTAAAAAAGTGTTGCATTTTGTTGCACCTTTGTTATACTGTATCTATTCTAGAGAACAAAAAGTGGAGTAACATCTACGTGTTCATATAAGGGAAACATCATGGAAAAAGGTAAATTAATTGTTATAGCAATAGGGGGAAATTCTCTTATTGAAGATGCTAAAAATGTGAGTATCAAGAGCCAGTATGAGGCAGCTAGAAAGACAGCATCACATATTGTTCGCTTGGTACAAGCTGGCAACAGAGTCGTTATTGCTCACGGAAATGGGCCACAAGTTGGCTTTGTTCTCTTACGGGCAGAATATGCTAAGTCAATCTTACACTCAGTTCCTTTAGATATTTGTGTTGCAGATACGCAAGGAGCTATAGGGTATCAATTGCAGATGGCTCTATGTAATGAGTTTCAAAAAGTTGGCCTAACCAATCAAGTGGCAACAGTTGTTACCCAAGTTGAAGTTGACCCACAAGATCCCTCTTTCTCCTCTCCTAGTAAGCCAATTGGCTCATTTATGAGTGAAGAAGATGCAACTGAACACAGAAAGCAAGATGGTTGGGATGTGATGGAAGATGCAGGAAGAGGATATAGAAGGGTAGTTCCCTCTCCTAAACCAATTTCTATTGTAGAACTTGAGACAATTAGAACTCTTGTAGATAATGGTGTCATGGTGATAGCAGCTGGAGGTGGTGGAATTCCTGTAGTGAAACTACTTGATGGTTCCCTAGAGGGAAAAGAAGCTGTTATAGATAAAGACCTTGCAGCTGCGTTAATGGCGAAAGAGTTGAAAGCTGATTTATTTGTTATTTCCACTGCAGTTGAGAAAGTATCACTCAATTATGGCAGGCCTGAACAAAAAGATTTAGATACTATCACCCTCGATGAGTGTCAGCAGTATGTAGATGAAGGACACTTTGCACCAGGAAGTATGCTTCCTAAAGTACAAGCGATGATGGACTTTGTAAAATCAACTGGTAATATTGGTCTTATTACAAACCCAGAGAATATTTATGACTCTCTTTACCATAATAAAGGGACAAAGATTGTACTATCATAGCATCTTTCCAATATGTTCTCTTGGAGAAGATGGGTATATAGATACAGAGAGTAAAAGATAAAATGATTAAGATAAATGATGATAAAACAGGTATGAGATGGGGATAGCTCTCCCCATTATTTCATTATTTATAGATGATACCCTTTTGAAGTGAGTTCATATTTACTAAACGAAGAAGCTATTTCATGGTTAATGGGGTAATCCCAACACCCCATTCTTGTAAAAAGATGACCACCAAAGCCAAGTTTAAACTGATTTAATCCACTCATAGGATGATTTTTTTCAACAGTTGGTGCAATTCCAAACATATCATACACCTCGCACCCACTTTTCTTTGCTATCTTCATTGCTTCGAATTGAAGAGCATAGGTGCTCATTGTCTCTCTATGCTCATTACTACTTGCACCAAATAGATAGGTAGCCCTTTTTCCACCGAGAGTGAGAAACATTGCACTTAAAGGAGTCTCATCAAGGTAGGCGATAAGGAGTGAGAAGGAGGAGGATGAATCATTTACTTCAAAAAATGGGGTGAAAAATGATGGAGAGTGGAGGGTGAAATTATTTCTTTTTGCAGTTTGCGTATATAAATCATAAAAGTGATGAAAGTCTTCTTTTGTCCCCCCCTTTACTTTTACCCCTTTTCTCATTGCAAGTTTAATATTGTACCGAGTTTTTGGTTTCATAGATTGTAGAATCTCTTCTTCACTCTTACCAAGGTCTACAAATAGCGTAGTACTTGGTAGGGCATCACTCATTGCTTTACGGATATTATGTTTTTGAGTTCCCCAGTTTAATCTCACCTGTTGACTCTCTATAGAGATATCTTCTTCAAATGGATTTTTCCACGGCAAATCGTATCTCAGTGAGACGCAGGAGGAGGGGAGAAAAGAGATGAGCTGTTCACTTAACTCTTCAATAAAATCACCCCTTACGTGTTCATCTGGAGCTATGATGGGGCCATATGGAACGTATCCTATCGTATAATTGGAGTTGATTGGTTGTAAAATAATGTGAACATCATCAACAATATATCCACTTGACGGAATTGTTGAATAAAGATCATCAATTTTTACTTTAATATCGAAAGCGAGGGCATCATATCCCTGTTTTTGTTTAATGAGTGACCAAAAAGAACTTTGGTGTATAAGTGGAGTTTCAAAAAGATTTTTCGTACTTTTTGCTTCTAGAGCTACATGCATATTTCTACCCTGTAAAAAAATAATAAAGGTATCATATCATCTAAAGGAGGAGGCCTCAAGCTTCACCAAGTCTTATTACTAATAACTCTAGTTTTCTTTTTTAATAACTTTCTCACTAGCGTTGAGTTTCCAATATAAAGGGGAAGAAGTGTTACCATAATATCGTAATTGTTTTGATAAAGAATTTCTGGAAATAACCCTTTCGCAATAAGAAGAAATCCAATTAAGGCAATGCTTATCGTATTAAGAGCTTCAAAGAGATGGTAGGTGGGTTCTTTTGAAAACGATTGATGAATTATTGAAATGAGCATTAATACTGAAAGGGGAGAGATGATAAGAATATTTTCATTAAAATAGGTCACATCATGATTACTCACTACCATCATAAATAGGAGAACTGAAGAAAAAAGAGCTGCAATGAGGGTCCACGAGATTGAGATAATTGAATACAAAGATTTATACCACCTGAATAACCCCTTATATATCGTGTTTCTCATACCTCGTCTCAGGAAGAAAAGGAGAAGTGCGAGTGCTGTGGAAAAAAGACTCATACATAGAGTCGCTCTTTCTTTTGATTGATTGTTTTCTGGTCTGATTCCATGTGGCGCTTCATGGATAATTTCTCTTTCAGTAACTATTTTTTTCATGGAGGCTTTATCAAACATCAACAGGGCCTCTTCTAATCTTTCTGGCAAAAACATCTCATCCCATAGAGTAATTGGCTTATCAATACTCTTAGATTGTAAAAAGTTTAGGGTGAAGTGGATAAAGGGGTTAGAAGCTGTGTGGAAAGAGACTAATTCCCTTATCGTGTAATCAGATTGGATAGAATTGGCCCAATTTTTGAACTCTCCACCGGTAGCTTCATTTATGATATCTCTAATTCTTGTTGAGCAGTTTTCTCTGTAGTGGTGATAGAGGTAGGTAGAGAATTCTGGTTTCACACTTTTATTTACAAAGTTAAGGATGTGTAGAGCAACATCATCAGGTAGGTCTAAGTGAACGAGTGAGATATCTCTATGTTCTTCTTTTGCTAAGCGAAACCTCATCTGTGTATCTGTTGCCCAAGACTCATACCACAATCTTCCTAAAGCAAAGGTTGTATAAAAGCCCTCATCAAAACTAAAAATTCCATAATCATACATCACACTTTGCTTTGTACTATTATCTGTGATAACAAGAGCTGTGTGTCCAAACCAGACATAGAGGGGATCACCCCTACCCATCGTTGAAAGGCTAATTGTGTAGCGACCCCCATCTTTATCACCACTGAATATGTTTTCTTGAAAGAAATCTTCTTTTTCCAATAATAAAGCAAAATTGTTTGGATCAAAAGGGGCAGAGTTTGGAATAAAAGAGATAGCTGATAAGGAATAGAGGGATGAAAAAAGAAATATTGAGAGAATGGGTAGGATAAAAAGCCTTATTTTCTGAGTCATAGAAGATATCATATCACAAAAAGTAAGTTTGGTTGAATCAACTTAAGGATAATATATTGTTTTTATCATCTTATTTCTTACTACCTGTATATATGGTAGTAAGAAAGAAGATAGAATAGGGGGAGATTTTACGTAATGAGTTTGTGAAGTATTCATCTCTTTTTGCCACCTGTAACTCTTATGCACCTATTCCGTATCTCCCTTTGAGTTGACTCATTCTATACATAAAAGTACCATTATTATGAAACACATTGGTTTCATCATGTAATGGAGGGAGAAAGAGGAAGTGGAACGTAATATAGAGAGTGATTGTATCGTCCTTACAAGTCGCCCGTGGGGAACGATGCATAAAAGAGTAACACTCCTTTCTAAAAACTTAGGGTTGTTTGATGCTATTATTTATGGGGGGCAAAAAGGGAAGCTCTCTAGTGCAACAATGAGTTGTACCCCCCTTCATGCATATCTTTATTATGTTCGCTCTAAAGATGAGTATACCTTAAAAGATATCTCTCTTCCCTACGACATTACCACTATCAAAGAAGATCTAACTCGCCACTATATCTCACAAGGATGTGTTGAAATAATTCTCAAGATGCATGGGGGAGATTATAGTGAACTCTATGATCTACTTCTTTCATCAATTCACTTACTTAACACCCCATCAATTTCTCCCCATACTGTGTTAATTCAGTTTATGTATAAGGCGATAGAAATTATGGGCCTCATGAGTGATTTGTATGAGTGTAGTGTGTGTGAAGGAGAGTACAGGGAAGAAGAAATTGTCTACCTCCATCCCACGAGTAATATGTTTTGCTGCTCAAGTTGCTTTAAAGATTTGGCTAAAGGGTATAAAGTAAGATGTACCCCGGGGATGATGAGGTATCTAAGATTCACCTCTTTATTATCAATTGATGAGGCTGTACGGGTAGAATTGAGTGAAACAGCAACGAAAAAAATAGTCTATGCCCTAGTTGACTACATGAATACTATTTTAGGATATTCATTAAAGACATTGGTGAAGAGTTTCCTTTTTATCTAATTAAGGATACAAAGTGAGGATACAGAGTGAGAGGTTTGCATGAAGCAATGGATTAAAGAGAGTGTCCAAGTAGAAGACTTGAGATCATTACATGAACAATTTGGCATCGATTACATAAAAGCGACACTTTTAAGCCGTCGTGGTGTAAACGAAAAAGAGAAGTTAAAATATTACTTAGAATCAGATCTCTCATTTCTTCATAATCCATTCTTATTTGATGATATGGAATCTTTTGTGATGAGAGTGTTAGATGCAAAGAGGGAAGGAGAGAAGGTACGAGTATTTGGGGATAGGGATGTAGATGGAATTACTTCAACTGCCTTATTAGTTGAAATGCTTATCTCTATGGGAATCGACACCTCGTGGAGATTACCTCAAGGAGATGAGCCATATGGGCTCACTATGAAGGGAATAGAGGATGCATATTCTGAGAATGTTACCCTCATTATTACAGTAGACTGTGGAATATCTAATATTGATGAAGTTGAAAAAGCAAACACCCTTGGCATCGATGTCCTTATTACAGATCATCACCTTGCTGGAGAGTATGTTCCAGATGCCCACTCAATTATTGATCCAAAGATGGAAGAGTCTAATTATCCTTTTACCCACTTAGCGGGGTGTGGAGTTGTAGCTAAAGTTATTTGGGCCCTTGGGTTTGGCCTAAGTGAAGCATTTGCAACTGAAATGATCCTTATCCACTCATATCCTGGAAATACTGAGAAAGGGAAAGAGACCTACATTATAGAAGCTGTGAAGATGAGAAATCTCATTGAAATTGAGCGAAAGATTGAAGAAGTTGTTCCTGGAATATTAGCTGTAGAGCACTCTCGAATGATTGCTTTTCTTAACTGTGGTCTCCCTATTTTTGCCCTCGATGTAGATATTGAAAAACGCCTCCTTGATGCAGCATACCTCTCTAAAGTAGATATTCACCTTGTTGAAATGAGGGATTTATTTAATAAAACAATTCCACAAGTTGGACAAAAAAGCCTCTTTGCCCTCTCTCAAATAAGTAGAAGTGCAAAATATTCAAAAAAGGTGAGTGAATTAGATGTGCTCATTAGTTTATTTAGTACCCACATTGTGAGGCAAATTCCATACCTAAGGGATGAATATGGACTTATTTTTGACCTTGTAGCACTTGGCACAATAGCCGATTTAATGCCGATGAGTGATGAAAACAGAATCATGGTTAAACATGGACTTCATCTCATTACAAAAGGGACAAGGAAATCCTTGCTCCCCCTCCTCACTCATCAAAATGTGGTTGGAAAGAGATTAAGTACAAAAGATATTGGATGGCAAATTACCCCCATCATTAACGCAAGTGGTAGAATGGGAAAGCCAGAAGTTGCCCTAAATATGCTCCTTTCTACAAGTTATGATGAAGCGAGCTTAGCAACAACAGAACTACTTCGCCTCAACAATGCTCGTCAAAAAGAGGGTGAAAAGTCATGGAACAAGATCCTCCCTAAAGCAAAGAGTAGCTGTGATGATTTTGACAATAAATTTCTTATGGTAGAAGATAGGGATGTAAATAGAGGTCTTACAGGGATTATGGCTTCTCGTCTCCTTCGTCAATTTAAAGTTCCATCAATGGTTGTTGCCTATACTGATGAAAAACGGATCACAGCATCACTACGAAGCCCCACATACTTTAATATTAGAGATTTCCTCTCCCACTTTGATGATCTGTTTCTCGACTATGGTGGGCACAAATGTGCTGGTGGCTTTAGTATGGATGTAGATAATTTAACCCCTTTAAAAGAGCGAATGAGAAATATAATTGATCAGATGATTAGTATTGAAGAGGTCCCCGAGGTCGTGTACATAGATCTTGAATTACCTCCCCACTATCTAAATCCACAAATAATTGAAGTTGTTGAACTTATTGAACCCTACGGGGAAGGTAATCCTCCTATTCAATTTTTAATATCAAAAGCAATAATTGAAGAGATTAAAGTACTCCAAAACAATAAATCAAATGGGACAAACCATGTGAAACTCACTATCAGCTATGGCTCTTTTAAGTGGCCTGCAATATACTGGAATGGATCAGATATTATAGAATCAAACTATGCTGTTGGCGATGAGATAGATTTGGTATTTAGGATGGGAAGAAACTATTTTAGAAATAACGAAACCCTTCAACTTACTGTAGTTGACATTAAAAAGTATAAAACACCAATTGAAGAGATCATAACATAGTACCTATTATTCTTCCTATCCTTACAAAAGAGCATGAAGAGGAAAGAAAGGTGAAACATATTATCACAGGACAATTTTCAGATTCTATTCCCCCCATCATGGATGGGGTGGGTCGTGTTGCTACTAACTATTTTTATTACTTAAATAAATCATATGGACCTTCATACCTTATTGGACCTGATGTTCCTGAGTGTAGAGAGGATGATGATTCTGTCATTCGCTATAAGAGTATGACTCTTCCTTTCCTAGAGCCCTACAGAGTAGGCTTTCCAGTAATTGGAAACTTTAGGGGGCAACTTGAATCTATTAAGTTTGACATCATCCACTCCCACTCCCCATTTACAGCAGGTAAAGAGGCTCTTAGATTAGCAAGAATGAGAAATATCCCAATTGTCTCCACTTTTCACTCAAAGTATAAAGATGATTTTATGAGGGTGTTAAAATCTCAAAAGATTAGTGACAAGTTAGTGCACCATGTTATTAAATACTATTATGAAGTAGATGCTGTGTGGGTTCCTAATGAACCAACTCGTGACACTCTCATCTCCTATGGATTCGATGGAGAGATTGAAATTGCGAAAAATGGGAGTGAGATGAAAAGGTTAGATGAAAAAACGAAAAATGAGATAAAAGAACATAGTCGTAGAAAGAACAACTATAGGACGGATGAAATTATATTGCTCTATGTGGGGCAACTAAGGAAAGAGAAAAATTTAATGCTCTCCCTCCAAACAATCATAGAGCTCGTTAATAAAAAACTCCCTATCAAAGCAATCTTTGTAGGAGAGGGCCCTGATGAAGATGAGTTTAAACGATTTGTGAAAAAACATAATAAGCAAGAGTATATTAGTTTTCCTGGCCTTATTCGAGACAGAGAGGTTTTGAAAAATTACTATGCGATGAGTGATCTATTTATCTTCCCTTCCCTTTATGACAACATGAGCGTATCAATGAGGGAGGCAGCTGCCTGTAGAGTTCCATCTGTGTGTGTAAAAGGAGCCTCCACTGCAGTAGAAATAGTTGATGGAGTGAATGGGTTTCTTATTGAGAACTCTGTTTCCTCGTTTGTGCAAAAGATTGAATATCTAGTTAAAAGGCAACAAGAGATTGAAAAAGCTGGCCTAGAAGGGCAAAGCTCAATCTATACTTCTTATGAAACAATTGTCGATGAAGTCTATAATAGGTATATTAAAATTATAGAGAACAAAAAGAAATAATATATCTATGCCCTAAATCTATTGACAAAAAGGATAAGAGTGTAGATTATAAGGAAGATATTTTTCCACATACAAGGAAAGGGGGTGATTAATATAGCTTACGTAAGAGTAGATGACAACGAACCACTCGAAAAGTCGATTAAGAAGTTTAAACGAATGGTTGAGAAAGAGGGCATTATTCGAGAATGGAAAAAACGAGAATATTTTGAAAAGCCTTCAACTATCGCGAACCGCGAAAAAAAAGCAATGCAACGTAAACAACTAAAAAAAATACGTAAGATGCACTCAATGAAGAGTTATTAATCACTCACATCACATGAGACGTCTAATACACACCGTCGAGTTATTCGACGGTGTTTGTTTACCCCATCTAGTAAGGAGTTACTTGTGCCAGTAAAGATATCTGAAAGCCTTCCAGCAAGAAAAGTTTTAGAAGAAGAGAATATCTTTGTGATGACAGAAAAAAGGGCTTTAAGCCAAGATATTCGTCCCTTGAGACTTCTTATATTAAATCTTATGCCCCTTAAAACAAGTACAGAAAATTCCCTATTAAGAAGATTAAGTAACACTCCTCTCCAAATTGAGGTAGAGTTTCTTCGTACTGCAACCTATACCGCAAAACATGCTTCCCCAGAATATTTAGAAGAGTTTTATATCACCCTTAGTGAGGCAAAAAAGTTAAATTATGATGGGCTCATTATCACAGGAGCTCCAATAGAGAACTTAGAATTTGAAGATGTCGATTATTGGGATGAACTCGTTGAAATTATGAGGTGGGCTGAAAAGCAAGTCTATTCAACCCTTTTTCTCTGTTGGGGAGCTCAAGCTGGCCTCTATTACCATTATGGGGTGAATAAATATCCCCTTGAGCATAAAATGTTTGGCGTCTTTGAACATAATGTTTCAATTCCTCACACGCCACTGTTACGGGGGTTTGATGATAATTTTTATGCACCCCACTCAAGACACACTGAGGTGAGAAGAGAAGATATTGTAGAGATAGATGAACTTGAAATTTTAAGTGAATCAGATGAAGCTGGGCTTTACATTGTTGCCAGCAAAGATTTGAGAAAAGTTTTTGTATTTGGCCACCCCGAATATGAAAAAGATACCCTAGATAGTGAATACAAAAGAGATAAAGCAAAACATCTAGCAATTAATTGCCCAAAGAACTATTATGTAGATGATGATGAGACAAAACCAATCAAAGTAAATTGGTTTTCACACGCTCAACTGCTTTATAATAATTGGCTTAATTACTATGTATACCAGAGTACCCCATATAATTTAGAATTATTGCCAAATGAGAATCCAAAAAAAGAATCATTTCAAAAAATAAAAGTGAAATAAATTGATATACAGTTATTTTTTTATTTAAATTTACTTAATGCTAAATTTTTCAATATTTATTTGACAAATAACTCATTAATAGATTAAAGTAAGATATCATACCACGTATTGGAGGGAATTATAGAATGTTGCTACTTATTTCAGATGCATTCGATGCATCTTTACCCACTCTTTTAGAGGCTTTTGGAGAAGTTACAGAAGACAAAAAAAGAGTGTCAGAGGCAGATGTTATACTCGTAAGAAGTAAGACAAAATGTACACCTGAGTATATAGATTCAGCAAAGAATCTGAAACTAATTGTACGAGGTGGGGTGGGTCTTGATAACATCGACCTCGAATATGCTGCAAAAAAAGGGATTATTGTAAGAAATACACCAAAAGCATCCTCTATTGCAGTTGCTGAGCTTACATTCGCCCTGATGCTTTCAGTTCCAAACCATCTCATTGAAGTGCATAATGGGATGAAACGACACGAGTGGATGAAAAGTACAAAGAGAACCGAACTCTATGGAAAAACCCTTGCCCTTTTAGGAATGGGGAATATTGCAGCAATGGTTGCTGTGCGAGCTGCAGCGTTTGGCATGAAGATTGTAGCCTACGATAAATACGTCACTAGCAGCCCCCTTGCCGAGATGAAAAAGAGTATTGAAGAGGCAGTTAAAGATGCTGATTATATTTCTATGCATTTACCCCTAACAGATGAAACAAAAGGGATTATGTGTACAAATATCATACAGCATTGTACAAAAAGTCCTGTTGTTATAAATACTGGGCGAGGAGCATGTATCGATGCTGAGTCGATGAAAAAGGCTCTCGATGATGGAACCATTAGCCACTATGCAACAGATGTATATCCAAGTGATCCTCCAAGTGAGGATTACCCCCTCATAGATTCAGAACATGTTACACTCAGCCCCCATATTGGGGCTAATACGATAGAGAATTTACTCCGTATTGGTGATGAAGTTGTCTCTATTATAAAGGAGTTAAAACAAGGGGGAGCTATATGAATAGAAAGAAAAACTTTTTCGCAGGTCCTTCAGTCCTACCATTAGAAGTACTTCAAGAACTTCACGATGACCTACTCGATTATAAAGGGTATGGAGTGAGTATGATTGAAGCGAGCCATAGAGGTGAGCCGTTTGAATCGATGTATAATGAGTGTTTAAGTCTATTGAGGGAGTTAATGAATATTCCTGAAGATTATGAAGTTTTCTTCTTAGGAGGCGGCGCCACTCTCCAATTTTCGATGATTCCAATGAACTTTTTACCACCTGATGGTGTTGCTGATTACATTAAAAGTGGTACATGGTCAAATAAAGCAACTCAAGATGCACAAAGGGTAGGGAAGGTTAACCTCTATTATGATGGAAGTGAAAATAATTTTACTTCTCTTCCTGAACCTAAGAATGTCCATCCATCAAAGAACTCATCCTACCTCTACCTCTGCTCTAATGAAACAATTGGTGGTGTGCAATGGAAAGATTGGCCAGATGTGGCCGATGTTCCCCTCATTGCAGATATGTCGAGTGACCTATTAAGCAAAGAGGTTCCTGTTAATAAGTTTTCTATGATTTTTGGTGGAGTTCAAAAGAACTTAGGTCCAGCTGGTGCTACGTTAATTATTTTAAAAAAAGAGATGCTAGAGAGACAAAATAAGAACCTTACCGCCTACCTCGATTATAGGGAGCACGTGAAAGGACAAGGGTTATATAACACTCCACCTGTATGTAGCATTTGGGGAGTAAAGCTGGTCTTAGAGTGGATTAAAAGAAATGGAGGGGCGAAAGGGATGGAGAAGCGAGCCTCTTTAAAGTCATCCATCATATATGAGACGATAGATAGTAGTGGTGGGTTTATCTCATCTCCCGTTGACAAAAAATATCGCTCAACGATGAATATTGTTTTTAGATTGCCTAGTGAAGAGCTTGAGAAGAAGTTTTTAAGTGAATCTAAAGAACTTGGTATGCTTGGACTCAAAGGGCACCGTAGTGTTGGTGGACTTAGAGCAAGTATCTATAACTCCCTTCCTATAGAGGATGTGAAGTCGTTAGCTGAATTTATGAAAGAATTTCAAAGAGTAAATGGATAATGAAAAAAATAGACGAGACAAATAAAGCGATCATTCGACAGCTCACTGATGGAAGAAAAGCCTACAGTGCAATCGCCGAGGAACTCTCTATCACAGAAAATACTGTTAGGGCGAGGGTAAATAAACTTATTGATGAGGGAATTTTACATATCACTGGCCTCATCAACCCAGAGTACTTACCCGAAGTGCAAGTAGTTGTGATGGGAGTAAAGCTAAAAACTCTCGATCTAGGTCGAAAAGCACAAGAATTTAGTCACCTACGGGGAGTAGTTTCTGCTGTTGTTGTGACAGGAAGGTATGACTTAATTGTTCAAGTACTCTTAAGTGATGAAGAAAATTTAAGTCTATTAGACTTCTTTAAAAAGGAGTTATCGAAAGTTCCAGAGATTCTAGAAGTAGAAACGTTCGTAGTCTATCAAAGTCACAATTACCGAATTCCTTATCTCTTATAAAACGTATATACGCAATTTTCGCCCCTTATTTTGAGGAAACTCATAGTAAGGGGCTTCTTTTTGTACTA
>CAYVRR010000015.1:0-14247 GCA_964453215.1 uncultured Spirochaetaceae bacterium
AAAAATTGATGATTGTTGCTTTACTCACCGTAGCTCTTCTCATGCCACTTTTTGCAAGTGGGGCAAAAGAAGTTGCAGTAAAAGAGGATGCACCAGTAACGATTGAGTTCTGGCATGCAATGAGCGGGGATCGAATTGATCTCATCCAAGGAATTGTTGATGATTTCATGGCAGAAAACCCTAATATTACTGTGAATGTACAGTATTCAGGATCATATAATGAAACACTTAATAAAGTAACTTCTGCTCACAGAGCAGGAAATGCTCCAAGTGTATTCCACTTGTATGAAATTGGAACATTAGGAATGATAAAAAGTGGAATGGTGGTAGCGGTTGATGAACTTGCTGAAAAATATAACCAACCAATTGATTGGGATGAGTTCTTTGTTCCTGTGCACAACTATTATAAATACCAAGGACAACACTACTCAATGCCTTTTAACTCATCAACTCCTCTCGTTTATTACAACAAGACACTTTTTAAGAAAGCAGGACTTGACCCTAATAATCCCCCTAAAACATTTAGTGAGATTAGAGATGCAGCTGTAGCTTTAAAGAAATCTGGTATTGATTCCCCCATTACATGGAACCTTCATAGCTGGTATTTTGAACAAATGCACTGCTTACAAGATGCACCATTTGTCAATAACTCAAACGGACGTGGCGTAGATCTTCCAACAAAAGTAATATTCAACCAAGAAGCTGGAATAAAGAGCTTAGAATGGTGGGTAGGAATGTATAAAGATGGTCTATTCATGGACGTAGGTCCAGGTTGGTCAAATCACAGAGCAGCATTTGGTTCAGGTGAAGCTGCTATGATAATGTCTTCATCTTCTGATGTAAACTTACTTACCAAAACACTCGCTGATAAGGGATGGGAACTAGGAACAGGATATCTTCCTCGCCCAGAAGGAGCCACAGGTGGTGTAGCTATTGGTGGTGGTTCACTATGGCTCACCCAAAACCATACTCCAGAAGAGGAACTTGCTGCACTAAAGCTTGTAACCTATATCTCTACTGACAAACCTCAAATGGAATGGCACAAAGGAACAGGTTATTTCCCTGTACGAAAAACTGCTATGGACAAATTAGAAAGTGAAGGATGGTTTGTAGAAAATCCAAACTACAAAACAGCGTTTGATCAACTCTTAATCAGTCCTGAGTCATTAAATACAGCTGGTGCATTACTTGGAGTATTCCCTGAAACACGAGCAATTGTTGAAGGAAAAATTCAAGAATGTTACAAAGGGAAAGATGTAAGAACAGCTTTAAATGAAGCTGCAACTGAAGTCAATGCCCTTATAGCTGAATGGAATGAAGTTATAGCATTCTAATAAATGGAATCTAATTCAGCCATTCTCACTCTATTAATTTGGGTGAGGATGGCTTTTTATGGAGTTATTGTATGAGCAAATCTGCATTTCACAACAAAGTACTTCCCTATGTGTTACTCACACCCACATTTATTGTACTTATCATATTCTTATTCTACCCTGCATTTGAAACATTTCGGCTCTCATTTTATAAAGTAAATCCATTTAGTGGGGCAGCTCGATTTGCAGGATTTTATAATTTTCAAAAAATATTTACAAATCCAGTCTACTTAAAAAGCTTTGGCCTCTCTGCTATATTTGCCTTAGGAGTCGTTATTGTTGGATTAATTATCTCTTTATTACTCGCTCTTCTTTTGAACCAAAAGGTGAAAGGGGCAAGTGTATATAGATCATTAATTATTTGGCCATATGCTCTTTCTCCTGCCATTGCCGGAGCCCTCTTTAACTTCTTATTCAATCCTGCGAATGGACTTGCTATCTATTTTACTGGAGTGAGAACATGGTTAACAGATTCAAACCTTGCTCTGTTTGTTATTATTCTCGCTGCAACGTGGAAAAATCTTGGCTATAATGTTGTTTTTTATCTCACAGCATTAAGGAATGTCCCAAAGGATTCACTAGAAGCAGCAGGACTTGATGGGGCTGGACCAATAAAAAGGTTCTTCGCTATTACCTTTACATTCCTCTCCCCCACTACCTTCTTTTTACTCGTTATGAATACAATTTATGCATATTTTGCCTCATTTGGACTTATCGATGTCCTTACAGAAGGGGGACCTGCTAATGCTACAAATATTCTCATATACCAACTCTACAAAGACTTCTTCGTAAATTCTCGAATTGGATATGCTGCAGCAGAAAGCTTGATGCTCTTTATGTTGGTAGTACTTCTTACTATCGTTCAATTTAAGACTACTGAGAAAAAAGTATTCTACCAATAAGGAGGGAAAGAAGCATATGAAACGTACACATACAAAAACAATACTATTACATACTACTCTCATAATCGCAGTTATTATTATCTGTCTTCCTGTTATTCTTGCCTTTATTATTAGTAGTCAAAGTGAAACAGAAGTATTTTCTTCTCCACCAAAGCTCACATTTAGTAACCACTGGGCATATAATTATCAAACAGCATGGGATAGAGTTAATTTAGGAAGAATGATGTTTAACTCAACCTACATCGCTGCGATGGTTACGATTGGTAAAATTGTTATGAGCCTTTTAGCAGCATTCGCTTTTACTCATTTTGAGTTTAAAGGAAAACAGGTTCTCTTCTTCCTTGTAATCATCACACTCCTTCTACCTGTACCTGTTCGTATTGTTGCTCTTTTTGATGTAGTGAGTGCTTTTGGGTGGATAAATACCTACATAGGGCTTATTGCTCCATTTCTCGCTAGTGCAACAGGAACATTTCTTTTTATTCAACGCTTTAAAACAATTCCAACAGAACTCATTGATGCTTCAAAAATAGATGGATGCAAACCAATGCAGTATTTCTTTAGAGTACTCATTCCCCTCACAAAAAGTACCATTGGAGCTCTTACTGTTATTGAATTTATCTATGTGTGGAATCAATACTTATGGCCATTGATGGCAACGAATACTGATAATATGAGAGTTGTTCAAATTGGAATTAAGATGCTCATTAATGCAGAGTCTGCAAATAACTGGGGAGTTATTATGGCGGGTGTTATCATGACAATGATTCCACCACTGTTTGTATTCTTTGTATTACAAAAGAGTTTCATGAGGGGATTCGCTCTTCAAAGTGATAAATAACAAATCTCTCTACACAACAATGTATTAAAGATAGGTGATAGGTGAGGTGATGAAGTTCATCACCTTACCTTTATTTATATCCACTGTCCAAACTTCTTCACATAGAACTTTTTTACAATTTCGACACAAATGAGATAAGCAAAGAGTAAAAGTGCTAATAGTGGAATGAAGGTTAGTGGTAAAACTATCATATCTAAACCAACTGCAAACTGGGTAAACCCTGTAAGCATAGCTATAATCACAACAATTACAGTTGAAATTATTAGGGGAAGAGAGGGGGTGCTTTGGATAAAAGGGATCTTAGCTGTTCGAATCATATAAATGACTAAGACTTGAGAAACAGTACCAAAGACAAACCATCCTCCATGGAATAGAGGGGCGAGTTGTATACTATTAGCACCAAGAACAAACCAAAGAATCGCAAAACAGGCGATATCAAAAACTGAGCTTAGTGGACCCATGATAGCCATAAAAGATTTAATTGAAGAAGTCTCCCACTTATGGGGTCTTTTTATATACTCTTTATCTACCCTATCAAAGGGCATTCCTAGTTGAGAAAAATCACACAGGAGGTTTTGTGTTAATATTTGAACAGGTAACATCGGCAAGAAGGGAAGGAACATACTTGCTGCAATGACAGAAATCATATTACCGAGATTCCCACTTGTTGCCATTTTTATATATTTAATAATATTTCCAAATGTCTTACGCCCTATTTCAAGTCCTTGTTCAAGCACCATCAAATCTTTTTCTAAGAGCATAATATCAGCAGATTCTTTTGCAATATCGACAGCACTATCAACACTGATGCCAACATCAGCTTGACGTAAACTTAAAGCATCGTTAATACCATCACCCATGTATCCAACAGTATGCCCATTTGTTTGAAATGCTTTTACAACTCTCTCTTTTTGAATAGGGGACATCTTTGCAAATAAGTCACAATTATCTATGCTTTTCATAAGCTCATCATCATCCATGCCATCAATGTCACTACCTAACAGGACTACTTTCGTGCTCACCCCCACCTTGTTACACACCTTTATTGCAACACCTTCACTATCTCCTGTGATAACTACGGTTCGTACTCCATGCTCTTTTAACGTAGTTAAAGCAGCTGCTGCACTCTCTTTAGGGGGATCTAAAAATCCAATGAACCCGAGTAAAATCATCTCCTTTTCATCATCAACACTAAACGCTCCACTACCTGGAACTTCTAATTTTTTTGCTACCCCAATCATCCTTAAGCCATCTGTATTATGTTTTTCATACGTTTTCAATGCAAGAAGGCGCCCCTTTTCATCCATCGGGACAACGTTGCCATCAATTTCAATATAGGAAGAGATAGAGAGGATCTCTTCAACAGCTCCTTTTGTAATAAGCTGTCTCTTTTTTTCACTATCTTCTAAAACAACGCTCATCCTTCGCCTACTAAAATCAAAAGGGATTTCATCAATACACAAATATCCTTCTATGAGTGATTGTGGGATGTTCTCCTTTCCCCTATTAATGATAGCGAGGTCAATAAGGTTTTTTAATCCTGTTTGAAAATAGCTATTTAAATATGCATAACCTAATATCCTTTTATCATCTACTCCACTTACATTCATGTACTTCTCAAGAATAATTTTATCTTCAGTAAGGGTTCCAGTTTTATCAGTACAAAGGATATCCATTTCTCCTAATGTTTGAATAGCACTTAAGTTTCTTACAATAACTTTATGCTTTGACATTGAAACAGCCCCTCGAGCAAGGGTACTTGTCATAATAACAGGAAGCATTTCAGGGGTGAGACCAACGGCAATACTGATTGCAAAAAGGAGGGAGCTAACCCATTCCCCTTTGAAGAATCCATTTATTAAAAATATAAGGGGCACCATTACCATCATCATTCTCACAAGGAGAAAGCTCACAGAATCAACACCTTTTTCAAAGCTGTTTTTTGCCCTCTCTCCACTTAAGCTTTTAGCCATAGTTCCAATATATGTTGCATTCCCTGTAGCGAGTGCTATAGCTGTAGAGCTACCACTAATGATATTTGACCCCATGAATCCAAGGTTTGTGATATCTGTTAAAGCTTCATTACTATCTGATTGTGTAGTACTAAAAGCTTCCACTGGTTGAGACTCTCCTGTTAGGGCAGCTTGTCCAATAAATGTATCTTTTGTTGAGATAAACCTGACATCAGCTGGCAACATATCACCAGCAGAGAGAGCTATAATATCTCCTGGTACAACCTCTTCTATAGGAATTTCTATTAGTTGTGAATCCCTATATACGTGACAGGTATTAGAAACAAGCTTTGAAAGTTGTTCTACAGCTTTAAATGACCTCTGGTTTTGAACAAAAGCAATAATACCTGACACTCCAACAAGGGAAAGAATAATAACAACGGTAATATAATCGGGAGTAAGAGATAATACAACGTCAGTAATGTAGGTAACAATAGCAATGACCAACAAAATGATATTAAAAGGATTTACAAAAGAGTGGATGAGCCTTGTAATGAAAGTCTCTTTTCGTGATTGAGTAATTTTATTTTCTCCATACTCATCTAATCTTTCAATTGCATCATCTTTATGGAGTCCTTTGCTGTGAGTAGAAAATTGATCAAAAAGATCTTCAATCGGAATTGAAGATAAGTATCTAAGCCTCTCTTGAGTTTCCCTCATGCTCTTTTTGAATTTCTCACTATCTTTTCTTTTTCGAATAAGTTTCATCTATACCCTCACTACAATAGATAGAGATCCGACTACAAAAACATATCGAGTATAAGTCTATCGATATACCTTAAAGAATCAAGCTGATAGATAGTAAAACACACTATAAGGAGACCTTTTCATAGTTTTAAGTAGTCAACGGTATCTAGTGAGATAACAAAGTATTTTTATACAAAAAAGTGATATCTGATAACATACACAATTCACTCAAAAACAAAACACATATCCTATTTTTGTTCACTCACACTAACTATAACAAATAGATACCATACGTACACAATTGTATAATTAAGTTCTCTATAGGTCGAATCTATGAAATTATGGCTAAAAATTGAATATATTACCATAATGTATTCATTCTCATCCATTATTTCCTTGACATATCTATCATAAAGGGGTGTAGTATATAGTAAATTAAAGTTAATGTGCTTTAACTTAATAATATTGGAGGAAACTATGTCGCATAAAAAGAAGATGCTTATCCTCATTCTAAGCATCACCTTCACTCTCTCAATGAGCTTATTTGCTACAGGAACAATGGAAAAGAGCCCCAAAAATGAGAAAATCATTTTCTACGCGTCAGGGCCAGCTACTATGCTTGAAAAGTTAGAACAAACATTTGAACAGGAGCATGGAGATGTTGTTGATGTTGTTCTTATGGGATGCGGACCACTGAGGCAGAGAGTGTGGACAGAATTTGAGTCTGGCACAATTAAAGCAGATGTTTTTTGGGGATCAGATCCACTTCTTTTTAATACACTTGATGATAAAGGGGCACTATATCCCTACACCCCAGAGGGAGTAGATTCATTACGAAAGAAGTTTCAAACCACTCATAACTATACCATTACACATGAAAGATATGGGGCAATTATCTATAATGGAGATAAACTTAGAGGTGATAGGATACCCGCTATGTATGAAGATCTATTAGATCCATCCTTAAAAGGGAAAATTACCCACGCAGACCCAGCCCAATCTTCAACAGCCCTCGCGATTGTTGCCTCTCTTTGGGACGTATTTGATCGAAATTGGGATTATCAAAAAGGTCTTATTGCAAATGGACTCTTTTTAGCAAAGAAAAATAGTGATGTTCCATCAAAAATCCAAGAAGGGGAATTTGATGTAGGAATAGCACCACATGATGCAGTTGTGAGACTTCAAAAGAAAGCTAAGAAAGAGGGGTATCCTACTCCCCTTAAAATCAGTTGGCCTACTAATGGATCAATTGCAATTGTGAGGCCAATTGCAATAAGTAACAATCCTAAAAGAAGTGATGTACAACAAGAAATTGCTGAAAAGTTAATTGATTTTATGATCTCAAAAGAAGCACAAATGATTACAAACTCATTTGCCTTTGTGAGTGTAAGAGATGATGTTCCACTTGCTCAGGGAGTGCCTAAAAATCTTATTATTCAAGATATAGAGTGGGATGAACTTAGTGAAGTTCAGGATTATATTAGAGATGAATTTAAAAAGCTCTCCCAATAACAATATCATGAGAGGAGTCTTTGTACTCCTCTCACTTACCATTATTACCTTTATCATCTACCCCCCACTTGTTCTTTTTATAAAGAGCTTTTCAAAAAGTGCAACTACTATAGCTTTAGTAGATATCTTTCGTCAAAAGACAACGTGGATAGCTTGTAAGAACTCAATTATCACATCTATTACAACCACCCTCCTTACCATCGTCATAGGGGGAACACTCGCTTGGCTTGAAGTAAAAAGTGACTTTCGTTTTAAAAAGGCTATCAACAGATTTTCTATGATTGCTTTCATTATCCCCCCCTATATTTTAGGGTTAGCGTGGGTTCAGTTCTTTGGTAGAAATGGGTATTGGGAGCGGATATTACGGATGTTTTTTACAAATTATGAATATAATTTCTCCTATTACTCAATATGGGCAGTTGCTATCATCATGGCCCTCCACCTCTATCCCCTCATGTACATGTCATTAAAAAATGCTTTAGCACAACAAGAAGCAGATGTAGAAAAAGCAGCTCACCTTAGTGGTGCTTCTACCCTACAGACCTTGAGAACTATTACCCTCCCCCTAATTAGTCCAAGTATTGCAGCAACAGGACTTTTAATCTTTTCAAGGACTATGGCAAATTTCACACTCCCTGCACTTCTTGCTCTTCCTGCAAGAAAAGAATTCCTTACCACCCTTGTCTACTCTGCTATTAGTGATTTAAATATCGCTGTAGCTGCGGCCATTTCTTTTTTTCTTGTTGCTATCTCTACCCTCCTCTTTTGGTCTCAACATACCATTAGTGGTAAAGGAAAAAAATATAGCAAAAATGGGGTAAATAAGGGAAATATAATGATAGAGTTAAAAAAGAGTCGCTTAGTAGTTTACCCACTATTTTTTATTTTCATGGGAATATCTGTAATCGTTCCTATCACTGTTATGTGTATCTCTTCTTTTTTAAAAAGATGGGGTCTTCCTCTACAGTTGAAATACTTTACCTTACATAATTACAAAGAGCTTTTACGATTAGATGGTAATGCTATCTTGGCATTTAGAAACAGCATAGTGTATGGAGTTGTAGCAGCCTCTTTTGCTCTAATTATTGGAGGAACTACTGCGTATATTGCTCATACGAGTAAAACTATTCAATCTAAAGTTCTAGAGACAATCGCAACATGGCCTATGGCATTTCCTAATATTGTTTTAGCTGTTGCAGCAATTCTTGCTTTTAATAGATGGCCGTTAAAGTTGTATGGAACACCGTGGGCAATTATTTTCACCTATATGGTTCTTTTCATCCCAATTGTGATGAAACAGGTCACTGGATTAATTCAAAACTATGATAATACCCTATTACTCGCATCTCGCTTATCAGGAGCATCTCCCTTTCAAAGCTTTATCACTATCACCCTCCCCCTCCTTAAACCAGGATTACAATCTGGGTTTATCATTTGTTTCTTGATTGCATTACGAGAGATCCCAATTTCTCTCATGCTCTATTTCTCTGGTCAAGAGACAGTTGGAGTGCTCTTATTTGGGATGCAATCGCAGTCCTATGGACTTGAGATGACTTCAGCACTCTCTATGATTATTATCGCACTATTAATTGGTGGAAATGTATTAATTAAACGTATCAATAGGAAACATGTATATGGAAAAACTTCACTTAAAGAACATCTCGAAGTCTTATGGAGTAATAAAGGCAGTTAAGAATCTCTCTCTGTCAGTGTTAGATGGGGAACTCCTTGCAATTCTTGGCCCATCCGGGTGTGGAAAAAGTACCCTCCTTAGCTGTATCGCTGGGATAGAAAAACCTGATGTGGGAGATATTTCTCTTAACAAGAGGAGACTTTTTTCTCATGATGAAGCGATAGATATGCCTCCAGAGAAGAGAAAAATAGGATTTGTATTTCAAAGTTATGCCCTTTGGCCCCATATGAGTGTCTTTGATAATATTGCGTACCCTTTAAAAATGGCAAAGATACCCCACAAAGTAAGAAAAGAGATTGTAAAGAAAAACTTAGAGCTTGTTGAACTTTCCTCTAAAACAGAGCGATTTCCTCACGAACTAAGTGGAGGAGAGATGCAACGAGTTGCCCTTTCAAGAGCCCTTGTAATGAGCCCAGATCTATTGCTATTAGATGAGCCCCTTTCAAATCTTGATGCAAGATTGAGAGAAAACATGCAAGTGGAGATACGAAACATCCAAAAGGAACTTAAACTTACTGTTATTCATGTAACACATGATCAGGCAGAAGCAATGGCGATGGCAGATCGCATTGCAGTGATGCACAAAGGGGCAATTATTCAAACAGGTTCTCCAGAGGAAATCTATGAATCACCCACGACACAATTTGTAGCATCTTTTGTGGGGCTTAACAACATTCTTACAGGAGTGGTTGATACAAGGGGAGAGTCAATCTATATTAATGGCAACACTCATTTACGAATACCAATAGTATCTCACACTCCAGTTACCCTCTATAATGCACAAGCTACAGTCTCTGTGCGACCAGAAGATGTGATGCTAGGCTCTAATAAAAGTTCAAGGGGAATTGTTACTCAAAAAACCTATAAAGGATCTCACATTGAATATGTAGTTCAAAGTGGTGATATCTCTTTGAAGGTACAATCTCACCCGACTGATCAATATAAAGTTGGAGATGAGGTAGATTTCATGTGTAAAAAGTGTGTAATAATTGACCACTAACCCAATTTATGTAGATATATATCATCCACTCTATCTTGTAAGTAGAGGTGGGTGAACACAGAGGTGGGATTTCTATATATTTCATATCCTCTCTCTTTGCATGATGAGCAGGCGTGGTTTCCAATAGTGATAGCTAATATGTGGTAACCGGTAGATGAAGTGGAGTCAGTTAATTCAAGGCCAGGGCAGATGGGGCAATAGGTGAATGTCCTTGTTTGTTTTTCTAGAATATCATCAGTGTCATAATAGATTTGTTTCACTTTTTGGACATCCTGTGTATCTTTGAACAATTGTTTTTGTTGCTCCTCTTTATGTTTCCAGTTATAGAGAACTGTTTGAGATAGTTTTTTCACATATTCACTCACTTGCTTTGTCTGCTTCACATCACTCTCTTTAAAATGGGGCTCTTGTATATGGGAGTAATCGAGGCCTGCCATAGCAAGGATAATTCCTAGGTTAATGTAGGGAAGAGCTCCTTCGATTGAGTAGCCTCCTTCCAAGACCGCTATATCGGGAGAGAGAATATCATTGAGCTTTGCATACCCTGCAGCACTTAGGTTCATATTTGTAATTGGGTCTGAATAATGGTTATCTTGTCCGGCTGAATTAATAATAACTTCTGGTTTGTACTCTTGTAATATGGGCATCACAACATGATTAATTACATATAAGAATCCTTCATCTCCTGTTTGGGGGGGGAGCGGAATATTCACATTATATCCATAAGCTGATGGGCCGCCCCTATCTATTACATCCCCTGTTCCTGGAAAGAGTGTTCTTCCATCTTGGTGTAATGATATTACAAGGGTCTCTTTGTCGTTCCAATAGATATCTTCTGTTCCATCTCCGTGGTGGCAGTCGGTGTCAACAATGGCAACTCGAATGGGGCCAAATTCAGCTCGAATTCGCTCTATCATTACAGCTTCGTTGTTTACAACACAAAACCCTCTGTTTCCATAGACAATTTTATGAGCATGATGCCCCGGTGGGCGAACGAGGGCAAAGGAGGAGTCTACACTTTTATTCATCACTTCTTGAGCTGCTTTTATTGCACCACCTGCAGATATTAAGTGGCTATCTGTGAGTCTAGAAGCAACAGATGGGACACATACATGCACTCGCTCTATATCCTTATACTCTGCAACGATGGGATTGAACATCCGAATTCCTTCGATGTCTTGAATTCCTTCTTCAAAGATTTGGTCTTGTGTATAGAGTAATCTCTCTTCTCGCTCTGGGTGTGTTGGACTAATTGCCCAATCAAAAGCTGGAAAGAACACGAGTCCTAATTTCTTTTTGGCTTTCATATCTCTTTACCTTCCTCTATTGTATAGATAAGGTGAGGTCTTACCTGACCGGTTACTCGAATATTTTTCCCTTTTGTCATAAACCCCTCTACCATATTAAAACTACTCTCTTCTATGATTTCATACTCTATTTCCTTTTCTACACTCCCCATCTTTTTTACACTCTCTTTAAGAAGTGAGATAACTCTCTTTTTTGCCATATCTAGTGTGTAGTGTGTGTCAATATTTTCATACACTCCACGTATTGGTACTGATAATTTCCCTATAGAGGTATCAGCTAGGAGGGTTACATCTACAGTTACTCGTGCAAGGGCTGCTCCTATAGCATTCGCAACTTCATATTTTTGTGGTACATGGGCTGGAATTTCATACTCTTTTTCTATACGAGGTGCTAATGCTTCTGATGGGCCTCCAATGAGGTGAATTGAGGTTGGAACAACTTTTTTACCATGTAATAATTTCTTTATTGTATATACTGGTTTAGAGTTTATCTTTGCTAGAAGGGAGTCGGTGGTAGTTTTTATGTTTTTCACCATCGTATCTAATATGAGTTGAGATATTTCTTTTGTTGACTTACCTAGTTGTGTGGCGATCATTGAAATCCCCTCTTGTGCTCTATTGAGTATTTCATCAGGAAGGTCAGGAATAAGGTTAAGGCATATCATGGCATCTGTTGGTGTTGGATTGGGTCCATTATAGGCATATGGGGGACCTTTTCTCACGGGTCCTATGGTGATTCTATTTTCTTTTACTTCTATCACACTATCTCCTCCACACCCCATAGAGTGGGAGTATATTGCCCTTACTAGTGTTTTATACCCATCTATTGTTGCCCCCAGTGGTTCAAACAAGATTTCTCCATCAGAAAAGAAAAAGATATCTGTGGTTGTGCCTCCTATGTCTAAAAGAAGTGCGTCTTGGGTAATGTGAGATAGGGCCATACATCCTAAAAAGCTTGCAGATGGTCCTGAAAGAATTGTTTCAACAGGTCGAAGCAAAGCACTTTCGATATCCATTGTTCCCCCATCTGCTTTAAGGATATACAATGGAGCATCGATTCCTTCAGTCTTGAGTGACTCTTTTATGTGTGTTGCAAAAGTTTCAAAGATCTCCATTACAGCTGCGTTTAGGTATGAGGTGTACACCCTTCGAGGAAAGTTTAACACTCCAGACATTTTATGTCCTACTGTAACTCTCTTCATATGGGGCTCTATCATCTTTTGGATAGCTATTTCATGTTGTGGGTTTCTGTTGCTAAATTTTGTAATTATAGCTGCGTGTGAAATATTTTCTCTCTTAAAAGCCTCTAGGCTTTTATACATTTCACTGATTTGCAACTCTTGTACTTCTATACCCCTGTGGTCAATAGAACCTGAAATTGAATGAACTACTCCTTTGATAGAGGAAAAATCGTGCTTCACTCCAGGTCCACTAGAAATAAGTACTCCAACTAAAGTTGTGGTATCTTCTACAATTGCATTAGTGCTAATAGTTGTACTTAAGTTGATTCTTTCTATAGATGAATAATCAATTCCATGTAACAACTCTTTTAAAGTTGTCCATATCGTCATAAACAAATTATCTTTATCGACAACTTGTTTAATTGTTTTAAAGATTTTTTGATCTTTAATAATCACCCCATCAATATGGGTTCCCCCCATATCAAGTCCTACAAGCACACGCTCGCATCTTTTGTTCATACCTCTATTGTAGCTCTTTGGGTGCATAGACTCAAGTTTGTTTGCAGGGTAAGGAAATTAATTTACTTTCTCCTATATACATAGATAGATGAGTCTATGAACTAAACACTATTTTTATGATATTGATTGTTGATGCGAATATGATAGCTACTCCTACATACTTCTTATAATGGTTTTTGGGGATAATTCTGTGAACAAGATAACCAATGATGATAGCTATGAGAAGAAATGGAGAAGCGAGTGTTGCGATTTTTATCGACTCTATCGTGAGAACTCCACTAAAGAAGTAGGAGAGGACTCGAAGAATGCCTGTTATTACCCAAAGTAGTGCTAAAGAAGCTCTAAAGGAGCGCTGATCATCAAAAAGGGAGCCAATAATAGGAACAAAGAAAATTCCTAGGCTCGTCGCTCCTATGATAAACCCAGCGATAGCATATAAGGGATAACGAAGTTTATCTGGTACAGAGGGATTTTTACCTATGATGAGATTCCCTCCATATATAAGGATAATTACAAGGATGAAGAGGTTAAGCGTAGTTTCAGGAAGACGATCGAGAAAAAAAGTTCCAAGAACGAGCGTTGGCATACTAATGAGTGAGATCTTTCCTATGAGAGCCCACTTTGCTGATTTATAATCGCTTAAGAGGACAAACAAAGAGCCAACGAGGGCAAACACAGGAAGCATAGTCACTACTTCCTTGGGACTCATTGCTTGAGTTAATAATAAATAAGTAATTACAGAGCCACCAAAACCAAAAACACTCTCTGCCATATACCCAATAGATGCACTTAATATGATAAATGTGGACATTCACTCTCCTCACTACAAGTAGAGTGTGAAAAAAATATTGCCCTCTAGTCAACACGAAAGAGGGGATAATCGCAGATAAAAACAGGATAATAGGAAAAGGAGTATACGCTAATATGATTTTAACATGCATTAAGCCATCGTATGGGTAGGTTGGGACAACAATTAAGAATAGTCTATTTCCCTTTTACACCCCACACAGTATTATTTTTCATGCCTTGATTTATACATCATGTAATGGTAGGATATATCTACAAATTAAAACAATTACTACTATGAAGGATGCCTAATTATGAAAAAAACCACCCTATTTTTACTCGTTATTCTATTATTTCAAGGAGTAATCTTTGCTTCAACTGATCGCTTTGTCTCTGTAGGATACCAAATGGGAAAATATAAGGAAAAATCTTCC
>CAYVRR010000015.1:14347-37375 GCA_964453215.1 uncultured Spirochaetaceae bacterium
GATTTCCTTTCCCATACTACTATTACACTTAATGGAGAGAGTGATTCCGGTTTTGCCAATAACTATTCTCTCATGACTTTTGCTCCTTATATAGGCTTTACAAGAAAATTCTAAATTAGAGGAATTTTTCTAGCAAGAATTCAAAGAAGTAAAGAAAAGAGAGCTGAAATTTTTATAGTATTTGATTATTCATCCATCATAATTGAGAGGATAGTTTTATCAGTCTCTTCCATCCCTTCACAACATAACCTCATGAGGTTTTTCAATGTTGAGTTAGTGTTATTTCCAATAATGCCAATTCTATCATTGAAGTGGGGAGTTTTGAGTGCTAATTGTGCACTCAAGGAGGCTGCATTAACACTAGAGTAGATTTTTAGGGCACATGTTGTTTTTGCACCGTCACAGATTATTCCACTTAAATTAGCTATCATGAGGTTGATCGCACTTTTAATCTGTTCATCTGTTCCATCAAGTAAGTACACAAAGGCACAACTAGCTCCTATTGCTGCAGTGAATGCTCCACAAAGTGCAGAGAGTCTCCCTTTATAGTGAGCAAGATATAAGGCTATTAAACTACTTAATACAAGAGATTTCATCAATTTTTCATCTGAAACCTTTAAAAACTCACCAACAATGAGAGGGGGAACAAGAGTAGTAATTCCTTGATTTCCACTTCCAGAATTGATCACAACAGGATAGGAAGAGCCTGACATTCTTGCATCACTTGCTGCTGATGCGATTGAACATGATAAATGATACGCCTCTTCTAGTGTGTTACACATTTTTATATCCATAGTACTACCAACACGAAGACCAACTGAGTTATCTAATCCAACAAGGCCTATCTTTTTATTAATGTGGGCAAAATCGATAATAAATCGACAATCATCTAAACTACAATCACGAGCTGCTTTTATAATACCATCTATACTCCACGTATCAATTGATGAATCATCTAAAGAATAGTGAGTCTCCTCTTCTTCATATCTATAAATGACTAGTCCATTCTTTATTTTTTCAACTACAAGGTCGTGTTCATGAGCAATCGTTACTGAAGAGGAAAACTGATCACATTCGCACTCTACTTTAATGTATAACAGTGGAACATCGGTTGTTAAAATGATTTCTATCTTCTTGTTCTCTATAAAAGAGGAGAGTTCTTTCTGGTCTCCTTTTACCACTTTGGAGAGGATGTTAAGACCATCTGAAGCTTCTCCATACAACACACCCATAAGGACAGCTGCTGCAAGACCTTTATAATTAGTATGAGGTATTCCAACTCCCATTACATTTTTAATAATATCTCGACTAGCATATACTTTCACGCTTTTAGGCGTATATTGCAAAAGCTCCCTCGCCATTGCTCCAGCTAACGCAGCGGCAGCAGGCTCAGTACATCCCATTACAGGTTTTAGTTCTCTTTTCAAAGTCGATAAATAAATATTGTTATTGGTTTTCATAATAAAAATTAGGATAGCACAGATTTATTATTAGCACCAGATATATTGTATATTATTTAATTTCTGTTAACTTACACTTCATTTTAATTAATAAGATGAAGTACTATGGTTTAATAATTTGTTTTTATTATATTACATTGTATACAGTTACATATTATCTATGTGATAAAATAAATATTACAATTTTAAAGATAAATATTTATCTTTACAATAAAACATTCCTATACTATGATAGTTGTCGTTAAGTATTAATTAATTTTTATTAAATAACATACTTAATATAGATTTTACTTCACAAGGAGAATATATGATTAAGCCACAAGGATCTTGGGTTGCAATCCCAACACCTTTTAACAAAGATGGTTCTGTTGATTTTGGAGGATTTAATACGTTAATCGATTTTCATACAAAACATGGAACTTCAATGCTACTCGTAATGGGGTCAGCTGGAGAAGTTTCCCTCCTATCATTAGAAGAGAGAAAAGAGATTATTACAAAAGTTGCTTCGTATGCAAAAGGAAAAATTCCAATTTTTTATGGTTCCACCCTTGCTACAACTGAACAAACTATTAATTTTGCTCAATATGCAGAAAAAGAGGGGGCAGATGGCCTTGTTTTCACAGCTCCTCCCTACCTCATTCTCACCCAAACTGCCCTTTACAACTTTTTAAGAGCAGCTATGGGATCTGTAACGATTCCAGTTGGAATTTATAACAACCCAACAAGAGTTGTGACGAACATAAACCCAGAAACTATTGAAAAGCTCTCAAATGAATTCCCCCACTTTGTTGCAGATAAAGAAGCTGTTCCAAGTGTACAACAACTTGCTGAAGTAAAACGACGCTGTGGTGATAAATTAAGCATTCTCTGCTGTGACTTCCCTAAGTACTCTATTGTACTACCAACTCTAGCAATAGGGGGAGATGGAGCTGCTAATATTGGAGGAAATATTATCCCAAGAGAGATGGCTACTATGTGTAAACCATGGGACTCAATAGAGCAAGTAAACCTCTCTAGAGAACTATTTTTCACCTATTATCCCCTTACTGAAATGCTCTACACCTTCAGTAATCCTATTATGATTAAACCAGCTTTGGATTATATGGGACTCCCTGGTGGCTCTTTAAGAAGCCCTAACCCAAATCTTGAAGGAAAGAAATTACAACTATTAAAAGATACACTCGATGAATTTGGAATTCGAGAAAAATATGGAGTGAAATAAGGAAATATCATGGAAAAACTATTACACGTTTTATCATTGCAAAAAGGGGACTCTGTCAAAGAAAAGATAGAAGCCTTTGTTGCAGAAAAAGGGTGGCAAAAAGCTATTGTCACAGGGGCTCTTGGAAGTGTTGTTGATGTGAAGGTTGGAAATGCTATGACGCATACTATTCCACCTGAAGTGAACTATACGGATATTGAAGGACCTTTTGAGATTTTAAGCTTTTGTGGAGAAGTAGTGAAAAAAGAGGATTCATCTTATTTTACTCATATTCATATGGCAGGATCTAAAGCAGACGCAACTGTATTTGGTGGTGGTATGCAAAAGGCTACGGTGTTTTTGGGGTTACAGGTTTTTCTCGCTAAGGCGTGAATTAAATTTTAGAACATATTTTTAAGGAAGGACAATGTATGAAAAGTTCAAAGAAAACTATTATTTTAGTGTTAATCGTTTCATTGCTCATGTCGATGGGGGGCCTATTTGCCCAAGGGGATAAGGAAGCAGCAACTGATACTGGAGTGAAAGATCCTAAATTCATTTCTGTAGCTGGTGGATCAGTTGGAGGAGAATGGTATGTGCTTTGTGGAGTAATTGCTGAAATGTTAACTCCAGAATTTCCTAATACCAATATTAAAGTAGCTACTGGAGGAAGTGTTTCAAATCCTTTAAACGTTTCAGCTGGTAAAGTAGAAATTGCAACTACTCAAGACAACGTATTTGCTGATGCGTTAGCAGGGCTAGGTCCATATAAAGTTGAAGGAAAAGTTCAGGACATTGCAGGACTTTTAAGACTTGGTGAAATTTATATGTCAGTTTTTCTTGTTGATGAAAAATCTAAATATGAGTCTATTGCACAAATCGTTGAAAACAAAATGCCCATAAGAATTGTAACTGCTGATAAAGGAGCATCCCCTGCTTTAGCAACTGATAGAGTTCTTGAAGCATACGGAATATCTGCTGAGAAAATTAAAGAGTGGGGTGGAAGTGTCTCTTATGTATCCTATTCAGAGGCCACTGCCTTAATAAAAGATGGCCATGCTGATGCATATTGTGGTCCAATCATGCCTGCAACATTGGAATTAGCTGTTTCAAAAAAACTAAAACCTCTTCCATTAGATGCCTCTATCATAGAAAAACTTCATAAAACATATAAATATGGTATGAGTACAATACCTGCTGGTAAATATGATTTTATCAAGAAAGATGTGAGAGTAATTACAGAAAACCCAGTTTTAGTTGTTTCAACAAAACTCTCTGATGATGTTGTCTACAGAATTACGAAAACAATTTGTGAGAACCCACAAAGAATTCAAAACACGAGCATCACATATAAAACATGGACTCCAGAATTAGCTCCTCAAGTAGTTGGTGGACCATTACATCCAGGGGCAATTAAATATTATAAAGAAATGGGATGGATTAAATAACTCAGTATGAATAATAAGACAAGACTCTCATCAACAGTAAATCTGGTTGTGTTCGCTATCTCCCTCATGCTCGTCGTATTCCATTTATATACAGCTGCTTTTGGGAGTGTTGTCACACAATTACAACGAAGTTTTCACCTTCTACTCACAGGTGCCATTGGATTTCTCCTTTATCCAATAGCTGGTAAAAAGAAAGATGTGAAATGGGTAGATTTTATCTTCTTTGGTGTTGCAATTGTAGCTTTTGGTTACATCGCATTACACAATCAACAGATAGCATTGAGAAAATCTATGGTCTCCCCCCTATCAACACTTGATTACATCATGGGAGCCCTAGTAATTATTTTACTATTAGAAATATCGAGAAGAGCTGTTGGTATAGTCATGTCTCTTATTGCCTTAATTGGACTCATCTATGCCCTGTTTGGCCCCTATATGCCAGGAATTCTTGCTCATAGGGGAGTGTCAATAAAAGATCTTATTGACTACCAAACATGGGGCTTAGATGGGGTATATTCAATGCCTCTTAGTATCTCTGCTACATATATAGTACTATTCGTAATTCTTGGTACTGTTCTTGAATTTATTAAAAGCGGTGATACGATCATGGATTTGGGTAAAATTTCAGCAGGAAAGTATCGAGGAGGACCTGCAAAGGTTGCGTGCCTCACTTCCGCTCTTTTTGGCTCTATTTCGGGTAGTGCCGCAGCCAATGTATATGCAACTGGTAGTTTTACTATTCCTATGATGAAAAAAATTGGATATAAAGGGGAAACTGCAGGAGCTATTGAAGCTGTTGCTTCAACAGGGGGACAAATCATGCCCCCTGTTATGGGAGCTGCGGCTTTCCTTATGGCTGAACTTATTGGCATTCCTTACATCGAAGTATGTAAAGCTGCCCTTATGCCAGCTATATTTTTCTATATTGGGCTTATTATAGTTTTAGACTTCGAGGCAGCTAAGCTAGGTCTTTCAGGTCTTTCTCCAGATGAAATTCCTAGATTTAGAGATATCTACAAAAAACTCTATCTTCTTTCTCCAATCATTGCTCTTGTTGTATTTCTCATGGTTGGCTTTTCCCCATATAAAGCATCCTTTTATGCAATATTGGTTGGAATGGCCTTAGCAATTATCAACAGCGATGTAAAACTTAGTAGAGAAAATATTATTGACATTATTACCACTTGTGGTAAAAGAGCTGCTATGATTGCTATAGCTTGTGCAGCTGCTGGAATCATCATCGGAGTAATTACTCTCACGGGCTTAGGGCTCTCCTTATCATCACTGATTTTCTCACTTTCTGGTGGCCACTTAATTCCAGCACTTCTATTAATGATGATCACTTGTATCATTATGGGAACAGGAACTCCTACAACTGTTGCGTATATCCTTGTAGCAACACTCGGCGTTCCAGTGATGCAGGATTTAGGACTTCCCCTTGTTGCTTCTCACCTCTTTGTCTTCTATTTTGCGGTTATTAGTATGATCACTCCGCCTGTCGCCATTGCTGCCTTTGCAGCTGGAGAGATTGCAAAAGAGGATCCTATTAAAGTTGGGTTTACTTCGATGAAGATAGCGGCAATTCTTTATGTAATTCCTTTTATATTCCTCTTTGATCCTGCCATGCTACTAGAAGGAAGTGTAAACAACATCTTATTTAGATTTATTGCAATTCTCGCAGGAATAGTATTCGTTTCAGGCGGAATGACTAGGTGGTTTGGAAGAAAACTTAAATTCTATGAAAGTATTCTTTTAATTGCTGTTGGAGCACTCGGTTTAGTTCCATATACACCAAGCAATATCTTTATTATCGCCTTGTTAATTGTTGTATTAGCAGTTACAATTTTTAGAAAAAGAAAATTAATAAGGATTTTATAACCATGAAAGAGATAATTGGCAACGTGATTAAACATAATAGGGAGCTTTGTGGCTTAAGCCTCAAAGCACTTGCAGAGCGAACAGAACTCTCGGCCAGTTACATTTCTCAGGTTGAACATGGTAAAGTATCCCCTTCACTCTCTTCCCTTGTAAAAATTGCAAGTTCTCTTGGAACTACAATTCAAGGGCTCTTTGAAGAAGTTTCTCACCAAAATGAAACTCCTGTTATCAGAAAAGATGACAGGAGATTAGCTTCATCTCTTGATGAAGGAATCTCTATCTCTTTTGCAACAAACAGTATCCTTTCAAAGACTATGGAAGTCGCTGTTATAAAGTTAGCAGTTGGCGCACAAACTGGTGATAACGCTGCATCTTACAAGCGTTTTGGCTCTCAAGTTATGTATGTAACTCGGGGAAAAGTTGAGGCTCAATTAAAGGATAGCACCTACGTATTAACAAAAGGGGACTCCCTCAACCTTAATTCAGATGACCCTCACAGTGTGAGAAATATCCACACAAATACATCTGAAGTAATTTTCTTCGTAGTTCCACACCATTAAAAAGGAATATATATGCACACAATAGTAATAGGAGCAAATGCAGCAGGGATGAGTGCTGCAGCTAAAATTATACGAGAAGGAGAAAACCATACTGTTACAGTCTATGAAAAAGATGAGATCATCTCATTTGGTGCTTGTGGTCTTCCATACTTTATTGGAGATTTCTTTACAGATCACACAAGAATGTTCTCAAGGTCTAAAGAAGCATTTCTTGCTTCTGGAATCAACTTACTTACCCACCACCAAGTAACGAACATAGATGCAATAAAGAAAGAAGTAACAGTTGTAGACTCTCTTAATAATACAATTACCGATCGGTATGATAACCTTATTATCACAACAGGTGCTTCTCCTATAATCCCTCCACTAGATGGAATTAATAAAGAGAACATTTTCTCACTCAGAACTCTTGATGATGGAATTGGTATAAAAGAGGCAATCAAACACACAGGTGAAAAGGCAGTTGTTGTTGGAGCTGGCTTTATTGGATTAGAAGTTGTTGAAGCATTACACAAAGCTGGTAAGAAAGTTACACTCATTGAATTAGAAAAGAGAGCTTTAAAAGCTGCTGTGGGTGAAGAAGTATCTTCTCTTATCCATAAAGAGATGATAGATCATGGAATTTCACTCGCGTTTGGGGAAAAAGTAATATCTTTCGAAGGTGAGAAAAAAGTTACTAAAGTAGTTACTGATAAAAATGAGTACCCCGCTGACATCGTTATCCTTTCTATTGGAGTTAGACCAAATACGTCTTTTGTAGTGGATAGTGGAATAAAGATGCTTCCTAATGGTGCTATTGTTGTAGATAATGTTGGAAGAACATCTATTTCAAATATCTACGCAGCAGGAGACTGTGCTGCAGTTAGAGAGATGAGAACTAAAAAACCCCTCTATTCACCACTAGCAACCTCTGCAAACAAACTAGGAAGAGTAATTGGTGAACACATCGTTGGGGAACAAAGATCCTACCCAGGCTCCCTCTCTAGTGCCTCTGTGAAGATATTTGATTTAGAGGTGGGAAGAACTGGAGTAGATGACTCTACAGATAAAACTGCTTCAGTGGTAATCAAAGATAAAAACCAAACTAATTACTATCCTGGTCAACAAGACATTCTATTAAAACTTGTCTATGAAAAAGCAACTCGCAAGATAGTAGGAGCTGAAATAGCAGGAAAAAATGGTGCAGTGTTACGAATCAACACGATTTCTATGGCTATACAGCTAGGTGGTACAATTGAAGATCTCTCTTTAGCAGACTTTTGTTATGCTCCTCCTTTTGCTCGAACTTGGGATGTTCTAAACATTGCAGGAAATGTTGCTATGAGTAAGAGTAAAAAAGGATAAAAGAAATGGTAATGATTAAGATAATCATGTCTAAAGTTATCTTAATCATCACTTCATTTAAACCCACTCTTATATGTGTAGACTGAATTAAAACGACAATAATTTTTTACCCCCTTTATATAATTATCAACGCAATGAATCAAAAATCTTGTATACGTGTAGATCAATTATTCAGTGTAATTAGCTAGTATTCTCAAGGTACATATCTCAAAAATAAGATGATGACTTTTTCAATATATGAGGTGCCCCTTTTATGCATCTATTCTCTTTATATAATTTATTCATAACACTTTTTCACTACATACATAGTAGGTATGTAGAAAGAAAGGACGAGGATGTAAACATTTTTTATTCAAATTTCCTTAACCAAGAAATAGAATACCTTATCACATGTCAAATAATTACACGCTGACCCCTTTCTCCCCCCTCCTATTTTTCCTATGAGCAGGTATTAATTTTATAGTAGTAATTATTTTGTAATTCCTTTCCAGTAAACAAAAAAGAAGCAATGTACTTGAAGTTTTCTCCTTAAATATGGTATATATTAGATATGGATATGGAATTATCCATATGGAGATATTTTACATGATACTCTCATGTCTATATCTATTCTTTGTATATAATAAAAATAAAAGTATTCTACTTTTGGAGGAATAAAATGAAAAAAATTGTTGTTATTCTTTGTCTCACCTTGCTTATTCTCCCACTCATTTTTTCGCAAGGAAAGAAAGAAGCGGATGGTGACAAAGTTGTATTAACGATGGGCTCTTGGCGAACGGATGATGCACAACAGATGAAGGTATTGCTTGCTGAATATAATAAATTAGTACCGAATGTTGAGATAAAATTTCAACCAACTAACCCACCCGATTATAATGCTACCCTACGTCTTCAACTCGATAGCAACACTGGACCTGATTTGATGTATGCAAGAAGTTATGATACAGGAAAAGATCTCTTTAAAAATGGATATATCTCAGATGTAACAAATATTCCTGGGGTATTAGAAAACTTTACAGATGCAAGTCTTGCTCCATGGAAAAGTGAAGATGGAAGAGTGTTTGCTGTCCCTTTTGCAGCAGTTTCTCACGTTGTATACTACAACAAAGATATATTTAAACAAGAGAGACTCTCTATCCCCAACACATGGGAAGAGTTCTTAGTTGTTTGTAATACTCTTAAGGCTCGTGGGTACACACCACTAGCTAATGGTGTAGCTGATGAGTGGGATATCTTAGAAACATTCTTCTTTGGTCTTATCCCTAACTATATTGGTGGCCCTAAAGGGCGCATGATGTATGAAACTGGTCTTAAAAAGTTTAATAATCCTGAAATCGTTGCAGCATTTACTGCAATGAGAAATGTTGCTCAGTACCTTCCAAAGGGATTTGAATCAGTAACATATAATGATAGTCAGATTCTTTTTAATACTCAAAAAGCAGCCATGTTTGTTGATGGCTCTTGGTCTCTTGGTGTCTATAAGGATGCCCCTTTTGATTGGAGCGTCTTTGCAATACCTGCACCAAAAGGGAATGAAACAGCAATTTGTTTCCACCCAGATATGGCTATCACAAAAAATACAGCGAGTAAGCATGCAGATGAAGCACGAGATTTCTTAGTATGGATTGCTTCAATAGAAGGGGCTACAGTCGCCTCTAAAGTATTACCAGTTGGATTTTTCCCAATGATTAACTTCCCCATTGCACTTGCTCACCCACAAGCAAATACAACCCTTGCACTTAATGAGGGTAAAAAGACTGATGCCCGTTTTGTGTGGCCATCTATGATGGACTTATATGCTCCTATGAACCAAGCTGTAATAAAAGTCTTAAAAGGTGAAATTACGCCAAATCAGGCAGCAACATCTCTTTTAAGATAATTCTTTTACTCACACTATCTGCCGGTATTCTTACCGGCAGTATCTGTTTTTGGAGACGATATGAGCAACACCCCATCTCTTAAAAAAAAGAATGGAGGGATTATTCCCTCAAGCTGGTATTGGCTCCTTTATACACTTCCAGCACTTTTAATCTATCTAATCTTTATGGCTTTTCCCCTCATTGATTCACTGAGAATGTCCTTCTTTTCAGGTAATAGTGCCCAGATAAGGGAGTTTGTTGGTGTAAAAAATTTCATCACACTATTTACTGATAAAGCTATTAGCGAACGATACTTTGGAGCATTTAAAAACACTCTTATTTTCTTTGCCATTCACATGGTAGTACAAAACTGTCTAGGGCTACTTTTTGCAGTGATTCTCACAAGCAGGAACATGAGAGGGCGAGAGGTATACCAAACTATTATATTTATCCCAACAACTTTTGCAGTTCTTGTTACAGGGTATTTATGGAAATTGTTATTAAATCCCATATATAGTGGAGAAGCATTAACAAAGCTAGGATTAGAAGTATTAGCTCGTCCCTACTTAGGGGACTCATCAACTGCTCTCATCGCAGTTGCCCTTGTTTCATCGTGGCAGTGGATGGGGATTCCCACAATGATGTTCATCGCAGCTCTTCGTAATATTCCCCAAGATCTTCTAGAAGTGGCTACACTTGAAGGAGCAACTCCTTGGCAAACATTTTGGAAAATTAAACTCCCCCTCATTAAACCTGTTGTAGGAATGGTTGGGGTTTTGACGTTTGTGAACAATTTCAATGCTTTCGATATCGTCTTTGCAATGACAAATGTAAATGGAGCTCCAGGTTACTCTACTGATTTAATTGGAAATTTGTTTTACCGAATAGGAATTGCAGGTCAACATCCTATTGGAATACCAGATGCTGGTCTTGGTGCAGCTATTGCAACTCTCACATTCTTAGTTCTCATCATTACAGTTATTCCCACACTGATAGCAACTCAAGGGGGTAATAAGAGATGAAACAAAAAACAGGGTCACTAAAAATCCAAAACATGCATATCATATCCCATATCGTTATGATTTTTTGGTCTCTTATTGTCCTTTTCCCTTTATGGACTCTTGTAATTAGTTCATTTAAAAGTCGCCTCACAATCTATGCAAACCCATTTGGATTACCTACTACATGGAACTTTAGTAACTATACAGAAGTTTTTAGTGATGGCAATTTCTTCCTCTATTTCAAAAACAGTCTCACCGTAGTCCTTGTATCTCTTTTCATTAGTCTCTTTGTTTCATCTCTTGCTTCCTATGCTCTAGCACACTGGAAGGGGAAGTACTCCCGCCTATTATTTCTTTTCTTTGTTGCAGGAATGATGCTTCCTATTAAGATTGCATCAATTAGACTTCTTGAAATTGTTAAGTTTTTAGGACTGCTTAACACCATTTGGTCCCTTGTTCCAATATATGTAGCTATGGGGATTCCCATTGGAGTCTTCATATTAACTGAATTTATACGACAGATCCCTTATGAATTAACAGAAGCAGCTATTATAGATGGTAGTGGAAGAATGAGTATCTTTTGGAAGATCACCCTCCCCCTTATTCGACCAGCTCTTGCAACTGTTACTATTTACAATCTTATTCCTTTTTGGAATGACCTCTGGTTCCCACTCATCTTTATTAACAAAGAAGAGTCTAAAACTCTTCTTCTTGGAGTCACCAGACTCTTTGGACAATACCAAACAGATTGGTCAAAGGTTCTTGCTGTATTAACTCTCTCTGCTATCCCAGTTCTTATTCTCTACTTATTAATGAGCAAGCAATTCATTAAGAGTGTCACAGCTGGCGCGGTGAAAGGGTAATAAAGTGATACTATTTAGCTTTCCCGCTCAATCAATTCTGGAGTGTAGATAACAGTTTTAGAAAAAGAGGTTTTCTTTTCTATAAGATTAAATTGAGAATTCTCAATTAAAATTGTTACGAAAAGATGTTGCAAAATATCTATTTATAATTGATAATGATTACTAATACTATCTACTAATTGATTGCAATCCTGACTAGATGTGCAATAATAAAGAGTAGAAAAGAGAGGGGAATTATGTCAAATGAAAAAAATCCAAAAGAAAGTAGTAAACCAGATGGTCGAGACTCAACTCCTAAAAAACCATTAACGAGTGTAAGTGGCAGACCCATCGCACACAACGAAAACATTCAAACAGCAGGTCATCGAGGAGGCGTAATGCTTCAGGATACCTGGTACTTAGAGAAAATGAGCCATTTCGATCGGGAAGTAATTCCAGAGAGGCGTATGCATGCTAAAGGCTCTGGTGCCTTTGGAACATTTACTGTAACACACGATATTACAAAGTGGACAAAAGCCTCTATTTTTTCTGAAATAGGAAAACAAACAGAGATGTTTGTACGCTTTTCAACTGTTGCTGGAGAAAGGGGCGCTGCAGATGCAGAGAGAGATATTCGTGGCTTTGCAATGAAATACTACACAGATGAAGGGAACTGGGATTTAGTTGGAAATAACACCCCCGTATTCTTCTTTAGAGACCCAATGCTTTTCCCTGATCTTAACCATGCAGTGAAACGAGACCCTAAAACTAATATGAGAAGTGCACAAAACAACTGGGATTTCTGGTCAGCTCTCCCTGAAGCACTCCATCAAGTAACAATTACCATGAGTGACAGAGGTATTCCCCTAAGCTACAGACACATGAATGGGTATGGCTCTCACACCTACTCCTTCATCAATGCAGCTAATGAAAGATTTTGGGTTAAGTTCACCTTCAAAACAGAACAAGGAATTAAAAACCTAACAGATAGTGAAGCAATGGAAGTAGTTGCAAAAGATAGAGAATCTAATCAAAAAGACCTCTTTGAAGCAATTGAACATAAAGATTTTCCTAGATGGAAAATGTATGTGCAGATTATGAGTGAAGAACAAGCAGAAAAACATCCTGATAACCCCTTTGATTTAACAAAGGTGTGGTTTCATAAAGAGTACCCCCTACATGAAGTTGGTTACTTTGAACTAAATAGAAACCCAGATAACTACTTTATGGATGTTGAACAAGCTGCATTTAACCCAGCTAATATTGTTCCAGGAATTGGCTATTCTCCAGATAGGATGCTACAAGGAAGACTCTTCTCATATGGAGATGCTCAGCGTTATCGCCTTGGAGTGAATCACTACCAAATCCCTGTAAATAAGAGTAAAATTGAAACACATCACTACCACCGAGATGGAGCAATGAGAGTTGATGGGAATTTTGGTAGCACAGTTCATTACAACCCCAACTCATATGGAATGTGGAAAGATCAAAATCATCTTGAAGAGCCACCACAAGAAGTAGTTGGCAAAGTGCATCATTACGACTTTAGAGAAGATGATAGTAATTACTATGAACAGGCAGGGAAACTTTTTAACATCATGAATGATGAAGAAAAACAACGCTTGTTTGAAAATACTTGTCGCAATATGCAAGGAACTACCCTCTTAGTTCAAAAACGGCATATTCGTCACTGCTATCTCGCTGACCCAGCATACGGAGAAGGGGTAGCTAAAGAGTTAGGAATAGATATTAAGGATGTCGATATGAACGACACCTATGGTGCAAGAGGATAAGTACTAGAAATTGACACCCAGCACCTATGTGCTGGGTATTTTATTAACTTGGACTATCAAAGATAAACCCCTTTTAAAATGTATACACATACTGTTACATAGATAAAAACAACAATCGCAAGATTGATTAATAGAGTAAAAAAAATTAGAATATACATCACATATCATCTAAAACCACAAAAACACCATGTATTATATATAGTGCCCCTATAAACAAATATCTTTTATAAAGTGCTGTTTTTTAGATATTCTCTCCTCTTTTGTCGGTTGTGATTGACTCTTTCTGGTCGTATGATAAAAGAGTATTAAAAGAAACATGGACAGTTCATGTTTGCATAGATAATTTTAGAGGAGAGAATATGAAACAGGGAAAATTACGAAACATGATGATATTCATCATGATTATAACTTCCATTTCACTCTTTGCAGGTGGTGCAAAAGAGGGTTCTGGACAAAGCACAACTACTAATGGGGCAGATGAAGTGATGAAGTTGCAGATGTTCTACCCAGTACAGGTAGGTGGACCTCTTACGAAGCTTGTTGAAAAGATTGCAGATGATTTTCACAAAGCAAACCCAAACATTATTGTAGAGCCAATTTATACAGGTAACTACGATGATACAGTTGTAAAAATTCAAACAGCTATTCAAGGAAACACTCCACCAGATTTCTTTTTAAGTTTAGCTACTCAGCGCTTTAGCTTAGCCTCTTCAGATTCAGTTATTCCACTTGATGACCTTATTGCAAAAGATGGAGGGGACGAATATATCAACGATTTCCTTCCTGGCTTTATGGAAGACTCTTTTGTTGATGGAAAAATTTGGAGTATCCCATTCCAAAGAAGTACTCAAATCATCTATTACAATAAAGATGCATTTAGAGAAGTTGGACTTGACCCAAATTCACCCCCTAAAACATGGGATGAATTACTCGAATATTCAAAAAAACTTACCAAAAAAGATGCTTCTGGGAACGTAGTGAGATGGGGAGTAGGACTAGCACAGCAATCTGGTTCAGCTCAATGGCAGTTCACAGGATTTTGTTTAGAAAATAGTGTAAATGGGGAAAACCTCATGAGCGATGATGGAAAAAAAGTATTCTTCAACACACCAGAGAACGTTGAAGCACTACAATTCCAAATTGATCTACAACAAAAACATGAAGTAATGCCAAAAGGCGTTGTTCAATGGACAGAACTTCCTGGAGCTTTCTTAGAAGGGAAATATGGAATTATTTACCACACAACAGGAAACCTCACAAACATTTCTAAAAATGCATCATTTGATTTTGGAACAGGATTTATGCCTGGTAACAAGCGCTACGGTGCTCCTACCGGTGGTGGTAACTTCTATATCACAAAAGGTGTCTCACCTGAAAGACAAGCTGCTGCATGGAAATTTATCCGATTTGCAACAACTCCAGAGAGATTAGCTCAATGGAACGTTGACACAGGATATGTTGCACCAAGAGCAAGTAGCTTTGATACAGCTATTATGAAGAACTACTATGAAACTCTTCCACAAGCTACAGTTGCTAAAGATCAATTAAAGTATGCTAAACCTGAATTAACCACATACGACTCAGCTCGAATTTGGAGAATATTCAATGATAATTATCAAGCTGCGATAATTGGTGACTTAACTGCTAAAGAAGCTTTAGATAAAGCACAAAAAGAAGCTACTAAAGTATTAGAAAGGTTTCAATAAATAAGACATTATCCCATTCAACCACCCATTAATGGGTGGTTGATTCTATTTTTAAAAAGGAAACATACCGTGAATTTACTTAATTCCCAGCACTACCAAAGAAGGTTAAAATTAAGAAGATTAGCGAATGACGGAAAAGCATTACTGCTTCTCCTTCCCTCCCTCATCTTTCTTACAACATTTACATTAGTCCCAATCATAAAAAGTTTCTATATTAGTTTGATGGATTTACAACTTGGTATGAAAGAGCCCTATTTTATTGGACTTGACAACTATATTGAGCTTTTCACCAGTAGTCTTTTCTGGAAAGTCATGGGCAATACCCTCCTTTTTGCTATCATGACAGTAATTCCAAGTATGGTTCTTGGCTTAGGACTTGCCCTCATGCTCAACATGAAGCACAAACTTACAGGATTATTTAGAGTCTCTTTCTTCTCTCCTGTTGTTATGCCTCTCATTGCAGTTGCGAGTATTTGGATGTTTATCTATATGCCAGATGCTGGGCTTCTTGACCAACTTCGCGCTTCCTTTGGCCTTCCTGGTCAAATATACTTACAGCGCTCTAATACAGTCTTACCAGCCCTTGCTGTTGTCTATAACTGGAAAGAAGCCGGCTTTCTTATGATATTCTTTCTTTCTGGTCTTCAAAGTATCTCAACAGAGATGTATGAAGCTGCAAAGATAGATGGAGCGAGTAAATTCACCATCTTTAGAAAGATGACAATTCCCCTATTAATGCCAACGACCCTCTTTGTATCAACTGTTGCATTAACTGACTCTTTTAAATTAGTTGACCACATTGCTATGATGACAGAAGGAATGCCGAATAACTCAAGTACGACACTCCTCTATTTTATCTATCAAAATGGGTTTAATTTCTTCAACCAAGGACTCGCTTCAGCACTCACTGTAATCCTTCTTATTATCATGCTTATTGCTTCTTCCTTACAGTTCTTCACCGCTGACAGTAGAATCCACTATAATTAGGAGTTCCCTCAATATGAATATTAAACGCATATCTTTTATCCTTTTCTCTTCAGTATTCTCATTTATCTGGCTCATCCCCCTTATCTGGTTAGTGGTTACTACATTTACAGAGCCCACCTATTATATGTCGATTATTCCAAAAACTCCCTTCACCTTAGATAATATTCGCTACATATTATCTGCAGCACCTTTTGGTCAATATTATATGAATACTATTTTCATAACAGTTGGAATATTTAGTGTACAGTTTGTCACAGTAACCCTTGCAGCCTTTGCCCTTGCTGTGATGAATTTTAGGTTTGAGAAGTTGGTATTTTTCTTAATCTTTGTTCAAATCATTATTCCAAATGATGTCCTTATTATGCCCAACTACTCCACTATTTCATCTCTTGGTTTTATTGACACAAAAATAGCTATCATGTTGCCATTCTTTTGTAGCGCCTTTGGCATATTCTTACTTCGACAAAGCTTTAAAACAATTCCTCATGCCTTAGCTGATGCAGCTAAAATAGATGGTTGTAATTTGATGCAAACTATATGGAGAGTATATGTTCCTAATGCAAAACCAGCCTATGTCTCCTTTGGCCTTGTCTCTATTAGTTATCACTGGAATAACTACCTGTGGCCAATGATTGTGACAAACTCAGTAGAAAACAGGCCCCTTACTGTAGGGCTTGCTATCTTTGCTAAATCAAAAGAGGCTGTCATGCAGTGGGCAAATGTATGTGCTGCAACTTTTATTATTATCCTTCCCCTTCTTCTAGCATTCCTTTTCTTCCAAAAACAGTTTATTAATAGTTTCGTAAGTTCTGGTATAAAGTAGAGGTATATATGGAGTTAAGATTTTTAGGGTATGGCAGTGGCTACAGTCCACAATTCAACAACACAAATGCTTTTTTTGTAGAAGGTGATACATTCTTTTTATTAGATTGTGGGTTTACCACCTTTAATGAGCTATTAAAAATTGAGTCCTTTATGAATTCTAAGAACTTTGTGATTCTTATCACCCACCTTCACGCAGATCATGTGGGCTCTTTAAGCATGACAGTGAGCTACTCATTTAATAAGTTACACAGAATCCCTACCCTAGTCTTTCCACTCTCTACCATAGTGGATCTCCTCACTCTTTCAGGAATCCCAACTACTCAATATAGATTAGTACAACAACTCGATGAATTTGATGGGATTTCAGCATTCCCCCTTTCAGTTGAACACACTGAATTGATGGAGTGTTTTGGCTATTATATGAAAGATAATGATAAAAAAATATTCTACAGTGGAGACGCTGCTTTGGTCCCTCATGAAGTACTTGAAGGTTTTCATGCTGAGTGTATTGATGAGATTTATCAAGATATTACCTATATAGAAGGAAGGCACCCATCCCATGGTACTCTCGACTACCTTGATTCTGTTATCCTCCCTGAATATAAGCATAAAGTTTATTGCATGCACTTTGATTGGGATTTTTCAGAAGAGGTTTTTAAAAGAGGGTATCAAGTAGTCTCTTGCTATACAAAACAGTTAGAAAAATAGATACTGTTGATACATATGATAAAAGTTGTAATTGCAGATGATGAATATTTTATCCTCAAGGAGATGGAAGAGATTATTGATTGGAAAAAGGCTGGATGTGAAATAGTAGGTAGTGCTAAAAATGGGAGAGAAGCTAAAGAGATGGTTCTCTCACAAGAAGCAGAGCTTCTTATTACAGATATTAAGATGCCTTTTATGGATGGCCTTTCCGTTATTAAAACTCTTCATGAAAAGAATAAAAAGATCGAGTGTATCATCATCTCTGGCCATAGTGATTTCTCCTATGCGCTACAAGGGATAAAGTTTGGTGTATCAGATTACTTACTCAAGCCAATTGATGCTCATGAGCTACTCACTGCTGTAACAAAGGTTGTGAATAAAATAGAAGGGTTCTCTTTACAAAAAGAGGAGTATTCACATATAGAGCTCGCAGCTGGAAAAAATAGGTACATTAAAAATGCCCTAGAATATGTAGAAAAGCATTACGCTTCCCCCCTATCCCTTCAAGAAGTTGCAGATGAGCTCTCCATTAGTAGTAGCTATTTAAGTAAACTCTTTGTTGATAAATTAAAGATGAGGTTTACCCACTTTGTAAATCTTTACAGGATAAAAATAAGTCAACAATATTTAAAATCTACCGATAAGACTATTGAAGAGATCGCCTCCCTTGTTGGATATAATGATTATAAGTACTACTCACAAGTCTTTAAAAGCATTAGTGGAATGACCCCTATGCAATTCAAAAGTGAGAAAAACTATTATGTCAACGCATAAACAAAGGGAAAAACCTCTCCAACACCTCTATAAAAAGATGAGGCAATTTACCTATAATAAACGGTATTTTATCAAACTCACCCTTATCTATATTGGAATATCTCTCTCCCTTATCCTCATCCTCTCTGTCATCTTTGAGAATATCTACACATCAATTAGCCGCAACTACATCTATGAACAAGAGAAATTAAAAAGTATCCAAATTACTAATTCTATAAACGAGTTAATGAGTGAATATGTTCTCATATCTAAAAATCTTGCTTCTCTTCACGAAATACAGAAATTTTTCACACTCGGTAATGATGAAGAGAATAATGTGGCAGCCCAAAGTGCAATTGAAGATTACTTTCTTTATCAAAAGGGGAAAGAAGAGATACACCTTATTAGCACCTTTGGGAAAAAAACGTTAAGCACAGGATATATTCCCAATATCTATCTCTATAACACCTGGGGAATCTTGTATGATTTACAACACGTTGATGAACAGACAATCTACTTTAGCTCACTTTATAGAGGACTGAGTGGTGATGAAATAACTCTCTCTGTTGCTACAAAAGTAAAAGATGAGAATGAAAAAGTAATTGGGTATGTATTTGTAGATGTTTACAGAAATACCCTTCAAAAACTATTTAAAAACCTTCTCACCTCTCAATCGAGCATTAAAATAACAAACAAAGAGAATTATGTAAGATATAGTAATGTTGACTCATATGATGAGGGGGCGTTTTATACCCCAATTAAAGAATCTGATTATGTATATACATTTACTACCTCTATCCTTGATGGATCTTTTTCTCTTCACTATGAAGTGAAAAACACATTCCTTCTTCATATTAAATCAACCTTTCAAACTCAGTTTTTCTATCTTATTGCCTTTAGTATTATTATTAGTATGCTCACTGCTCTCATTATTTCATCAGGCCTACGAAAACCTATTAAGACTCTCATTGAAACAATGAAAGTTGTGGGTAAGGGGGATTTAGATGCCCAAATAGCTTTAGAAAAAAGGAATGATTTACGAGAACTGCAAGAAGAATTCAATAAATTAGTAAGAAGATTAAAAAGGTTGCAAAATGAGAATATTCAAAATGAGAAACTTCTCCACCTTGCACAAATAGAATTTTTACAAGCACAAATAAAACCCCATTTTCTTTATAACATGATGGCAACTATTAAAGGGATGATTTCTATATGTCCACCAGATGAGGTAAAGAACGCTATAGTAATACTTACGAAGATATTGAGGGAATCATATGATTTCTCCGAAGAACTCAAACCATTACGTAGCCACCTCTCCCTCATTCAAAACTATGTTGATATGCATAATTATCGTTTTCCCGGTCGGTTTAAACTCACAGTTGATGTTACTAATGAAGCTCTTGGTATTAGGATGCCTCCCCTCTTATTACAGCCTATTATTGAAAACTCACTCATCCATGGTTTTAAAGATAAAGAGAGTGATTGTAACATCTCGATACTAGGGGATTTAAAAGATACCTACCTCTACCTCACCATACAAGATGATGGCTCTGGAATAGATAAGGAGACTCTTAACACTATCAACAACTTTGCAGAGAGGGAACACTCTCAACACGTTGGACTCGCTAATGTCTATAAGAGGATAAAATATTTTTATGATGAATCGTGTTATATCACAATAGAAAGTAGTATTAACAAAGGCACTATAGTGCACTGTAAATTGCAAGCACTCTAAAGATATAAAAATTGAAATTATTACAATAAAAATTCATCAATCTTCGGACACAAGTTGTACACTTTTTTTGATTATATTCCCAGAATTTTATTGGTATAACGTGAAATATGAGGTAAGAATAGATACTATTTGTGATTAAAACATACTCTTTTCTTGGTACATTAATACCTTTTAAAAAGGTAGATGTTTGTACCATATTGTAATTAGAGTATAAAGTACAATACATGCTGTAACATATAATTCTATTTAATATCGTAAAAAAGCTATCTTACACACTTTACTAAACAGACTTTTCTCTATATATTCATGTCATAAGGTTCTAACAACATAATGAGGGGAACATCTTGAAAAAACAAACTAAGACCTTATTCTTAATCACTGGAATACTCCTTGTATTCCTCGTAGCGAGTTGTGACAACACTCTTAGCAATCCCGCCCCAAAACCAATGGATGAACTCAACATCCCAGATGATTTTACATTTGAAACAACTAAATCAATAGAAGTAGAACATGATTTTGGCTCTAATTTCCCTCATATTCCAATAAACATCTATGCATCTGTGTATAGCACTTACAAAGAAGTGCAAACTGAAGAAGATTTCCTTGTAGGAACCCGGATGACTGATAATACTGGAAAGTTAAACTCTACAGTCACAGCTCCAAGTAGGTACACTACACTCATATTCGAACCAAACTTTATTGGCTTACCACAACAAATTCGAAACCAAATTAATAGCCGAGCGACTACGAGAGAATTTTCTACAAGAAAGCCAAACGATGATTTAAAATTTAGTAGTACTCTTCCAACACGAGGTATTAAACGAATCAAAAGTAAAATCACTGATAATTACTGGTATATTATAGAAGATGATTATTCTAAGGAAGGAAGGCCTGATTCTGCTTTTAACATTTCCCTTGATAAAGATTTTCTCTCGAAATTGAATAATTCTATATTCAAATATAACAAAGAGAAAGAGGATGCTCCTCAAGTACTCACTGCTGGTCTAAAGGTAGGCACCTTAGATATGAGTAAAGATACTGGTGTGTGGCTAACTTTTATCGGTGAAAGAGCTAACTATAATAATACCTTAGGATTTTACACATACCCTACAGCCAGCAAACCTGCAAATATAAAGGATAAAGATATCACAATCGTATTTCCAAATACCTCATTAGGAGCAGAGTCTGATCCACTAAAAAGGGGTGACACTGTATATATTGGAGAGATTACAAAAGATCACTCACTTGGCTTTGTTATGATAACTGATGGCTACTCATCAAGAACTGGAAAAGTACAAAAAGAGGGGAAAGGTCTCCTATATTCAGAATCTAGACTAAACACGAAACTTAGTGATGGTGATAAAGAACGCGCTTCCATTATCCATTATACAGGTGAATATGGTAATAAAGTATATCTCCTAGGAATGGAGGATGAAAAGCACACAGAAGGTAAAGATTATAATTTTAATGACCTTGTGATTGCAATTGTTGTAAAAGATGCCACAGCTGTGAATGCTCTAGCCTCTAATGATATTCCTAACGTCATTGACAGTGATGGAGACGAGGTTCCTGATAATCTTGATGCGTACCCAGATGATCCAAAGAAATCAACTAAAGAGGTTGTTTCAGGCACTCTCGCGTATGAAGATCAGTGGCCCAAATTAGGCGATTATGACTTTAATGACCTTGTTGTAGGATATGAGTACACAATTGCTGGAAACAAAGAGAATAAAATTGTAAGCATTGACTTTACCTACACCCTTAAAGCTAGTGGAGCTGGGTATCCTAATGGACTTGCGTTATCTCTACCTTTGAAAAATAGTGATTTTACAATTAGTCAATTATCATATTCCAAAACAGCGATAGAGCCAAAAGATGCTGAAGTTGAAGAAATATCTGATGGAGAAAAATCTCATATCCTCATATTTGATAGACAAGATACAGTAATGGGAGAATCTTCAAATCCATTTAATACACATACCTCAAACACTATTGAAACAGGTAAGACCCCGAAAAGACTTCCTCATCAATCAGTCTCATTTACTGTTGATTTTGGTGATAATCCGATTTCGAGAGATACATTAGATGCTGTTCCCTATGATGTGTTTATGCTTGTTGATAATGTAGCATCAGAGAATAAAGAAGTTCACCTTGTCGGGTTTGAGCCTTCTTCCATAGCAAATGATGGGTTCTTAACTGAATCAGAAGACAATGGAAATAAAGACTACTATAAATCTTCTCGTAATCTTCCATGGGCAGTGCATATTCCAGGTGAATGGCAGTATCCTTTAGAAAGAAAGTCTATTGTTGATGGATATAATTACTTTGGTGCATGGGCAGAGTCCGGTGGAACTACGTATAAAGATTGGTATGTCGATAAGCCAAATTATAGAAATTTTCTAAATCTATATTAAAAAAGAACATGTATTGTAAATAGGTTTCACTCTTTCATGGGTGAAGCCTTTTTTATCTAATAATGTAACAATCTGTTTGATGGATGCATATTTCGTATAAAACTACTAATTGAAGTATTTTTTCTATAAAAAGATGGATAAAATATCAACTTCTACATAGAGAGGTGGATTACTTTGATCTAGGTAGCATGAGAAATCTCTATTTTTACGAGAGGCATTGTAAAAAATATTCAATTTTCATATACAACACGCTTTAGTTCTTTGATGGTATAGACAGAATATGACTGATAATCATCTATTGAGTCGACTAGAAAATTATTTGAAATTGTAACCGCCTAGGAGCTATATGCATCAATAGATACTACAGCACGTAATGTATTAGCTTCATATTCTGATATAAAACAACTTCTTCCTGTCGTGTCTAGGGAATAACTCACCCTTTGTTTCCTCATTAAGGAAGACCCTATTCTTTATTCAATTTATTTTTCATGTCTTTATTCAATTTATTTTTCAT
>CAYVRR010000016.1:0-37027 GCA_964453215.1 uncultured Spirochaetaceae bacterium
TCTGGGATGAAGGGATTCGAACCCCTAAAGGCAGAACCAGAATCTGCTGTGTTACCATTACACTACATCCCAATCTTAAAAAAGATGCTTGAATGTACCTAATTATAACCCCTTTGTCAAGGATAGGAGTGTTTAAAGGCACTCACCCTTGCACTCGCACTTAAGTGAATATCACTGTGGATACCCATTCTGAGGTAGTGGTAGCCAAGAGCTGCTATCATAGCTCCATTATCAGTACATAGTGGCATAGAAGGAAATGAGACCTCTATATTATGTAGTGAGAGAAGCTCTTTTCGAAGGAGAGAATTCGCGGCAACTCCACCGCCAGCTGCTACTCTGGTTAAACCAGTGTCAGTGAGTGCTTTTTTAATTCTTTTCATCAAAATATGGACAGCTGTTCTTTGAAAAGAAGCTGCAATATTTTCATCAGTTTTTTCATACTGTGTATCATGAAATTGATCGAGTTGATTTATTGCTGCAGTTTTAAGACCAGAATAAGAAACATCATAAGTGTGATCCCCTTTTAAAAGGGATGGACCTGGAAAAAGAAATGCTTGAGGATTCCCTTTTTGAGCAAGTTTATCGATTGCAATACCACCTGGGTAGCCAAAGTTGTAATGCTTAGCAACTTTATCAAAAGCTTCCCCTATTGCATCATCAATCGTGGTACCAAGAACCTCAATATCATCAAATCCATTTACTTGACAAATTACAGTGTGGCCTCCAGAGACTAACACTCCAAGATAGGGATATCTAAGAGGCTTCTCTATTTGTGAACTAAAAAGGTGCGCCCTAATGTGGTCAATTCCTATAAGTGGAATATCTAAAGATCGTGCAAATCCTTTTGCAAAGTTAACTCCAACTAAAAGGGCCCCAAGAAGGCCTGGACGGCTCGTTACAGCAACTGCATCAATATCTTTAACTTCTAGGTTAGCTTTCTCTATTGATGAGGTAACTACACTACTTATCCACTCTGTGTGAAGACGTGAAGCTATCTCAGGGACTACTCCTTGATATGGGGTGTGATTCTCTATTTGTGTTGCAATTTCATTACTCAGTATAATAGAACCATCTTTCACAACGGCAGAGCAACACTCGTCACAGGAGGTCTCAATGCCTAATACAATCATAGTAAATCCTCAATATTAAAAGACTCAACATCTTGTTGTATTTCAAATCCATTCTCTATGATATGTGGAAATAGTTCCATATAGAATTCAGCAACTTCAGGGGACCAAGAGAGCCCACTTTTTGCACTTAAATCCTTCTTAATTTGTATAGTAACTACTCTCTCTTCAGGAACTGCATGATGCGGCTGGTGCCGGGTAGGTTTTTTATTCAGAATATACTCCAATAAGAGGTGATTCCTCTTTCATGTAAGATAGAAACAAAGCACTCTTTCGTCAACACCTTATTTGGGGTGTTGATGTTTGTAGCGGTTGCATTAAAATAAAAAAAACGATAAGTTAATCTAGTTGCCGTGCCAAAATAGCTCAGGGGAAGAGCAGCTCACTCGTAATGAGCAGGTCGTGGGTTCGAATCCCACTTTTGGCTCTCACCTACTCTATTATCCCCTATTTACGATATTTTTCATAGCACAACACAAACAACCTATCTTATTTTATCTCAATAAAAATAAACCCCTCTTATTAAGAAGGTTTCTATAAGTAAAAGTGATGGTATGGTAATTAGGTACTACACCCACCAAAAGTGGATGTAGTACGATGTGTAATACGTTTTTATAAAAGAGCCTGAGCTGCAGCAAGACGAGCAACAGGAACTCTAAATGGGGAACAAGAGACATAATCGAGTCCCACTTTTTGACAGAACATAACTGTCTTAGGATCTCCACCATGCTCTCCACAAATACCAAGTTTCAACTCAGGATTCACGCTTCGGCCCAGCTCACTTGCCATTTGAACAAGTTTACCAACTCCATCAATATCGATAGATTCAAACGGATCATATTCATAGAACCCTTTATCGACATCCTGTACATATGGTCCTAAGAAGGAAGCGGCATCATCTCTACTAAATCCACAAGCCATTTGAGTTAAGTCGTTTGTTCCGAAACTGAAGAATTCTGCACTCTTAGCAATTTTATCAGCTGTGATTGCAGCACGAGGTACTTCAATCATTGTACCAATCTTGAATTCAATCTTCTCACCCCTTTCAGCAAACACTTTTTCAATTGTTTCAAGAGCATATTTTTTAGTGAATTCAAACTCTTTATAATGTCCAACAAGTGGAATCATAATTTCAGGATGAACTTCAATCCCTTTTGCCTTCACATTGAGAGCTGCTTCAATGATTGCCCTCACCTGCATGACAAGAATTTCAGGATATATAATTGCTAAGCGACATCCTCTAAATCCAAGCATTGGGTTAAACTCATGTAACTGTGCTGCCTTATGAGCAACTTCATCAACAGTGATACCTAGTTGCAACGCCATTTCGTGGCGTGAAGTGTGGTCATTAGGTAAAAATTCGTGTAGTGGTGGGTCAAGAAGTCTTACTGTGGCAGGTAAGCCATTAAGAGCTGTAAAGATCTCTTCGAAATCACCCCTTTGCATTGGTAGGAGTTCACTTAATGCTTTCTCTCTATCAATAAGGTTATTTGCAAGAATCATCTTTCTAATGCTAATAATTCGTTGACCACCAAAGAACATATGCTCTGTTCTACAAAGTCCTATCCCTTGAGCGCCAAGTTTTACTGCCATCTTTACATCTTGTGGAGTGTCAGCATTTGTCCTTACATCCATTGTTCTAATTTCATCTACATAGGACATGAAGGTGTTGTACTCTTTAAAGAGGAGAGAATCTTCTTCTTTCATTGTACCATCTAATACTTGAACAATTTCTGAAGGTTTTACATCAATTTTATCCCCATACACAGCACCAGTGAATCCATCAATTGAGATATATTCACCCTCTTTAATAAGAGTGTCACCAATTTTCATGGTGGCGCTTTCATAATCTATCTCAATTTCTCCAGCACCTGAAACACATGGAACACCCATTCCCCTTGCAACAACTGCAGCGTGGCTTGTCATACCACCACGACTTGTGAGAACACCCTTAGCAACTGCCATTCCCCCAATATCTTCGGGGCTCGTTTCAGTACGAGCAAGGATTACAGGCTTTCCTTCAGCGGCAACTTTTTCTGCTTTATCAGCAGAGAATATTGCAACACCATTTGCTCCACCAGGAGATGCATTTAAGCCACTAGTGAGCACTTTGATGTTATTCTTTTCAATTGCATCACCGTCGAGAACAGGGGCAAAGAGTTTATTAAACTCACCAGCTGGAACTCTAGAGACAGCCATCTCTTTTGTGATAAGGCCCTCTTCTACCATTTCAACTTGGCTTCTTAACCAACTAAATACTGTACGTTTCCCATTACGAGTTTGTAGCATATAGAGTTTACCCTCTTGAATGGTAAATTCAATATCTTGCATATCCTTGTAATGTTGTTCTAATCGGTTTCTAATATCAAAAAGTTCATTGTACACTTCTTCATTAACTTCTCTGAGTGTCTCAATAGGAAGAGGTGTTCTTATCCCTGCAACAACATCTTCACCTTGAGCATTCATGAGGTATTCACCATAGAAGTGGTTATCTCCAGTGGAAGGGTCTCGAGTAAAAGCAACACCAGTGCCACTTGTTGCACCCATGTTACCAAATACCATTGCTTGAACGTTTACTGCGGTTCCAAGTAGGCCTCTGATATCATTCATGATTCGATATTTCTTTGCTCGATCATTATTCCAAGATTTAAATACTGCATTAATAGATTTAAAGAGTTGATCAATTGGATCTGTTGGGAAATCTTCACCAACTACATCATGATAAATTTTTCTGTAACGAGAGATAACCTCTTTAAGATCTTCTGAATCGAGGTCGGTGTCTGCTTTTCTCTTTCGCTCTTTTTTTACAGCAGTTAATGCGCTTTCAAAATCGTCATGGGGAACACCCATTACAACGTCACCAAACATCTGCATAAATCTGCGATAGCTATCCCACGCAAATCGTTCGTTGTTTGTCTTTTTTGCAAGTGCTACAACTGATGTTGGAGTCATTCCTAAGTTAAGAACGGTATCCATCATCCCTGGCATCGAAGATGCTGCACCGGAACGGACAGATACGAGGAGGGGGTTTTCATTATCCCCAAGTTTTGCGCCCATCACTTCTTCAAGGCGATGGAGGTGTTCTAACACCTCTTCTTTTAAATGTTCTGGATATTCACCATCATGTTCACTGTAAAACGCACACGCTTCGGTGCTAATAGTAAATCCTGGAGGAACAGGCAATCCTATGGAGGTCATATCGGCGAGGTTCGCCCCCTTACCTCCAAGAAGTTCTTTCATTTTTGCTGTTCCTTCGGCTTTTCCATCACCAAAGAAATATACGTACTTAGTTCCAGTTTTTGACATAGATGCATTCCCCCTAATAAATTTCATTTTGTTTTTCTATTTTTTTTCTCAACATAGAGTGTATCGTGAAAACATACGTGCTGTCAACGAAGATAGACCCATCAATCTACCTTTACACATGAGACCTAATAAGATGAGTTATATTCATCTTTATATAATTACATTATAATGAATTAACTTATATAAAAATAAGAATGTATGTATCAAAGATATCGATAAAGAACTATTTATTTAATAATAGATGGGTATACCATAAGGTGAGTGTGTCACCTCAGAATGAAAAGCTGAATCCTCCCGGTATGGGAGGATTCTTAAGGAGAATTAAGCGATATATGATTGAAGCGCTGTAAGGCGCGTTGGTTGCTTCATTCGCTCAATAGCTTTTTTCTCTATCTGGCGAATTCTTTCTTTAGTAAGGTTATACAACTCTCCGATCTCTTTTAAACTCATTGGAATAGCTCCATTTAAGCCAAAGCGCATTTCAATGATGTCTCTCTCTTTTTCAGTTAAGATACTCATTGCTTCATTAATATCATCTTTAAGAGCCTTACTCATAAGAATGTCATCAGCACTTTTGTAGTGGTCTTCAATAAAGTCTCCAACTGTTGAGTTTGATGGGTCCCCATATACAGGAGCATCAAGGGAGACCATTTCTCTACTAATTGAGAGTAGGTCTTCTATAAGTTGAGGGCTTAAGTTAAGCTCATCACCAAGTTCTTGTGCAGTTGCTTCTTCTCCATTGTCATGAAAAAGCTTCCTTTGCATCTTCTGTATCTGAAGTAATTCATTTGCTCTATTGAGGGGAAGTCTCACTGTTCGTGATTTTTCACATATTGCTTTTAAGATAGCTTGTCTAATCCACCACACAGCATAACTAATAAAGTGATATCCTCTATCTACATCATATTTCTCTATCGCATTCATCAGGCCAATATTACCTTCATTGATTAAATCAATTAAAGGTAGACCTTGGTTTTGATATTTCTTTGCGACATTAACTACAAATCTAAGGTTACTTTCAACCATTTTGTTTCTTGCATCTGCTTCTCCAGCAGCTGCTTTACGGGCATATTCATTCTCTTCATCTCGTGTGAGAAGAGGTATACGGTTAATTTCTTTTAAGTACATTGAGAGGATATTTTCATCTTCGAACTGCTCATTTTGATTTATTACTCTTTCTTTTTTGTTCATTTTCATTTCCTCCGGTTATTACCAACTATAATGCAATTAGCATGCCATCTTTTTAGATTTCGAGAGGAATTTATATTTAACTTGTTTACATATATAGATATAAAATTATTCTTTACTTTATTAAAATCGCAACTTATAAAAGAATCGGTGATAAATTAGTACCATAAGCCCAAAAATGACCTAAAAAGTGAGTCATAATGACTCACAGGTTAAAAATGATAAGAAGATTGAGTCATTCTGACTCAGTTAGCTCAACCTCGAAGGGAAAATGGGTCAAGAGAGGACTCAATCAGCTCTAAAATCTCCTCCATACCATAGGGGAAGTCTATATGAACTGTTTTAAACCATGCTTTAAAATCTTCACAGACGAAAGGGAATTGCGATTCTTTAATTTCTCTTTGCAACTCTATCCAGCGATGCTTAATCAAGTCATGCACCATATCCCCTTCAGCGTAGCTCACTATAATCTTCTCCTTCTTACCAAGAATATAGAAAGCCATTTGAATGTCATGAAATTCTTTAAAAAGTGTGATAGAAGGGATATGAGATGAATCTCTTAATAAAAATGCATCATTGAAACACCTGATTGCACCAGGTATCTCTCCCATCTCACTTAAAAGCGTCCCCATCTTAAAAAGGCACTCTGCAGTTTCCATAAGATTTGATCCATCTTGCTTCGATAAATCAAGTGTGCAAATTTTAAGCGCCTCTCTGTAATACTTTTCACTGCTCTCTTTCACGTAATCTTCTCCATAACTACACACAATATACACACACTTTTTCAAATCGCAAAGCCTCGTTGTAAAGAAAAACTTTTCCTACAATAGTTTATTCAGGTTAATCCTCTTTTATCTCACCTATGCTTGACCGTCTCTCACTGTGTTAGTATATTAAGTGAGGATTTTATCTAAAATATATAAATTAAAGTGAATCAAACGTGGTCACAGGAGGAAATGTATGAATATTAAGCCAATGGGAGACAGAGTTCTTGTCAAAATGGAACAGATTCAAGAAAAGACAGCTGGTGGTATCTTTATTCCACAAACAGCACAAGAGAAAACTCAAATAGCTGAAGTTCTTGAAATTGGAAGTGATGAGACTATCACAGTGAAAAAAGGTGATAAAGTCATGTACGATAAGTACGCAGGAACTAGCGTAAAAGCTAATGGTGAAGAGTTTTTAATCCTTCACATGTCTGACATCCTAGCAATAATTGACTAATTATTCTTTACAAAATTGCTGAACCAGAAGAGCCCTTCATGTTTTGAGGGGCTCATTATTTAATTATAGAGAAACATCTCTATTTTCTCCCCAATCATATCTATCCCCGTCTGTTGATAATAAGAGGCAGGAAGGGCATGAACCATCCAATTCCCATACCGTTTTTGAACAATACGACTGTCAAGAATCAGGACAACACCTCTGTCCCCACTGTGGCGTAAGAGACGACCAAATCCCTGTTTTAACCGCATTGTAGCTTCTGGAAGGGAGAGATGAAAGAACCCACTTTTTCCATTATTATCTAAATATTCTAAGCGAGCTCTAAATATTGGCTCATTAGGAACTTTGAATGGAAGTTTTACAATAATAACAATACGAAGGGTATCACCCGGTGCATCTACCCCTTCCCAAAAAGAATCAGTTGCAAATAACACACTATCTTTATCCTCAATAAAGGTGTTTAACAGAGCACTTCGCTCCATCTCTCCTTGTTGCAAGAGGGTAAGGTGTTGCTCTTCTAAGCTCTCTTTACACGATGAGGCTACACGATGAAGCATACTGTAACTCGTGAAAAGGACTAAAGCTCCCCCATTACTTGAACTAACGGCATCAATAATTGCATTGGTGCAATACTCATAATAGATATCACTCTCTTTTTCACTAAATATGGGGGCATCGTGACACGTGAGAAACAACAGATTCTTCTTATAATCAAATGGAGATGAAAAAGCAGCTCTCACATAGGGTTTATCACTCTCTAAAGGAAGCCCTATGCGACTGCCCCAGAAGGTGAATTCATCGTGTAAATCGAGTGTTGCACTTGTAAGAATTACAGTATCGAGTCCATCAAAAATAGATTGTTGTAGTTTTGTGGCAACACTTAATGGAGAGATGTGAATATCAACCCCTGTATCGTGATGATTGATCCAAAATACATCAACCCTATCTGCTTCAAATAAGAAAAATGAGTGTATCACCTCTTTTTGAAACGCTAACCTTCCTATGTGGGTATATACATCATTTATATAGATATCATACTCAGTTGGAAAATGGGGATATGAGATAATTTTTTTTAACGCAATTAATAGGGCTTCTAGGGATTGTTCAACTTCACTTGCTAATCCTATCGCCCTTTCAAATTGATGCACAAAGGTGGGATACACTAATAACTTTTTCACCTTGATACCCCGTAGATAATCTTGTAGGTAGATCTCTAAATAGCCCACCTTTTCAACAACCGTTGCAAATAAAGGGGCCATCTCAACACTATAAAACTCACGAGGTATCACTTTAAGGAGCATATCTACAAGGTGGGTATTGCTGCTATGTTTTGTTGATAATTTATCTACACTCTTTAACACATGGTAACTTGAGTAGGTGTGGGTAAAATAATCTGTTGCGTTTTTTTCTATATTATGAGCTTCATCTATCACCAACTTTTGAAAAGGGGGTAATACAGATGGTTCACTATAATTGAGCTCATCAATAATTCTCGCTTGAGCATCAGTAAATAAAAGGTGATGATTTGTAATAATTATAGATGCTTTAGCTGCTTGTTTTTTTGAATTAAAATAAAAACACTCGCTGTAGTAGGAGCACCTATAGCTGCTACAATTATCTACATCACTACACACTTCATTCCACTTAGAGTAATCAATAGCGTGGGGAATATCACTTTTAAGACCTGTAATAGATGAGTGAGAGAACTCAAGTAAAAGTGCAATATCACTAGAAGGATCTTGTGCAAGGAGTGGAAACTTACTTGCATACAGCTCTAATCGTTTTTGACAGAGGTAATTGTTTCTTCCCATTAAAAGGGAGACAGCAACTTCTACTTGTAAGTTTTTAAAGAGTTGTTGTATATCTTTATCATAGAGTTGCCGCTGTAAGTTAATTGTACTTGTTGCTATAACAGTTTTTTCATCAGGATGTTCAACTGCCCAAAGGATTGCAGGGACAAGGTAGGCAAACGATTTACCAATTCCAGTACCTGCTTCTAAGGCAGCAATAGCATTTTTTTCATAACTACTCATCACAGAGAGGGACATCTCAAGCTGCCCTTCTCTAAATTCATAATTCGTAAAGTGTTGGCTCAAGACCCCGTCGATGTCAAAAATATTATATATATCAGTCGATTTCAAGGGCATATTCCTGTATTTTTCTGTGTAGTGTCTTTCGTGCTATTTGTAAAACTTCAGCTGCTTTACTTTTATTTCCGTTACAACTTGCAACTGTAGCAAGAATTAAAGCTTTCTCTGCTTGAGCCATTGTTGTTCCAACAGGGACCACTACACGCTCATTTGTACTTGCATTACGGACAATGGAGGGAAGGTCTTCAAGTTCTATGATATTACTTGTTGTAAGGACCACTGCACTTTCTACGCAGTTTCCAAGTTCCCTAATATTACCTGGCCAATCATAATTTAACATGGCAGCTTTTGCTCTGTTACTAAAGCCATCAATGTTTCTGTTATTAATTTTTGTATAGAGCTCTAGGAAATGGCTCATAAGGAGGGGTATATCATCTTTACGTTCACGTAAGGGGGGGACTGTGAGATGAATTACATTGAGCCTATAATAAAGGTCTTCCCTAAACCTCCCCTCTTTTACCTCTTTTGCTAAATCTCTATTAGTTGCAGCAACGAGGCGAACATCAACTTCTATTGTTTTCTCTCCACCAAGACGTTCAAATTGTCTCTCTTGCAACACCCTAAGGAGCTTTACTTGGATTGAGGGTGAAATCTCTCCGATTTCATCTAGAAAGAGAGTTCCTTTATGAGCTAATTCAAATCTCCCTTTACGAGAAGAGATTGCTCCACTAAATGCCCCTTTTTCATGTCCAAAAAGTTCATCTTCTAAGAGGGTCTCTGCGAAAGAGGCACAACTCACTTTAATAAAAGGACCATTCGCCCTTGATGAGAGATTATGAAGGGCATCTCCAATAAGTTCTTTACCAACTCCACTTTCACCTGTAACCAATACACTCGCTTGAGCATCAGCTACTTGATTCACCATCTCTAACAGGCGTGTCATTGGCTCGCTTTTTCCAATAATCTTGTTATAGCTACTTCGTTTTTTTAACTCATCGAGTTCTCTTTTTAGTTGCGTATTTTGATCATATAAATCTAAATTACTAAAAGCTCGTTTTATGAGCATAAAAAGGCGATCTAAGTTAAGGGGCTTTGTCATAAAATCGACTGCTCCATTACGCATAGCCTCTACTGCCGACTCTATTGTTCCGTGTCCTGTAAGAATTACAACGGGCATGGTGGGGTATGATGAAGATATTTTCTTAAGAAGTTCATTTCCTCCCATTCGGGGCATTTTTAAGTCTGTAATGAGTAAATCAACTTGGGCCTTACTAATAGTACTCCACGCATCTATCCCATCACTTGCTAATAAAACTTTATACCCTTCATCTTCTAGGGCAAGTTGTAATCCTTGTCTAATATTTTTCTCATCGTCTGCAACTAATATAGTTCTTTGCATCACATTTCCTTTTTCTCTATAGCTAAGCGTTGAGATTGAGGAACCGGGAGGTGAAGGGTGAAGGTTGTCCCTTTTTTAGGGGTACTTTTTACACTGATATCACCACCGTGCTCTTTCATTACCTTAAATACCATTGTCAGCCCTAATCCACTTCCCGTCTCTTTTGTTGTAAAGTAGGGTTCAAATATCTTATTGAGAGTTTTTTCATCCATTCCAACTCCATTATCTTCAATAATTATTGCAACAGAGTCTCCATAGTTAACAGTTTTAATGACAAGATTCCCCCCCTTCTTTTCCATTGCACTCATCGCATTTTTAATAATATTCAAGAGTGCTTGTTTCATGAGGTTCTCATCTATTCTAAGTTTTGGAATATATTCTTCTAAATCAGTTGTCAAGGTAATGTGGTATTCACCTAGTTCGTATCGAACAAAGGTACACACTTCTTCAACTATTCTATTAATGTGCTCTAAGCGTAACCTCACATCCATAGGGCGTACTGCAAAGAGAAAATCTACTACAATGGAGTTTAATCTCTCTATCTCTTCATCAATCACATTAAGATAACGGGATGCGTCACTAAGGGTGAGTTGTTTCTTTCTTTCAAATGCTTTTCGTAGTAATTGAAGGTGGATACCAATTGATGCTAAGGGGTTCTTAATTTCATGCGCAACTCCAGCTGCTACTGTTGTGAGGGATGCAAGGGACTCACTTCTGTGAAGTAAGGCCTCTTTTCTCCTCTCTTCTGTGATATCTGAGATAATAAAGAGGATACGAGTGCCACTGTCATGAACCATAGTTGGAAGAAAAGAGCTTTGAAAGACAACAGATCGTATTGAAAGGGTTGCAACTTTATCACCCCGTTGCATGTAGAACTCTTGTTCCCTTGTTTCAACGGTGTCCATTTCACGAACAGAGTCAAACATAAAGGTAGCGATGTCGGTATCTTGAAGGATATATTTTAAACTTGCCCCTTCCACCAAAGTTCTTCGTAAGGGAATAAAGAGTTTTGCTGCATCATTACAGGTAAGAACCCTCCCCATGGTGTTAATAACTACAACCCCAGTTTGAAGCTCTTGTATCACAGTTCCTAGAATTTCATTTTCTGATGCTTGATACCGCACCAATGTTTTTATCTCTTCGACACTTAATTTCTCTATCTTTTCAAATGCTCTTCTTACAAAATTATTCATATAATGCTCACTAATCTGTAATAGAGAGTTTCTAAAAGGAGGGCAGGTTGTTGATTAAAAACCCTCCCCTTCATATAAGATTCATTGAGATGTTGCATAATCTTTGTCACCCTCTTTACACTCATTTCATTACTCATCAATTGCTTTTTAAGATAGTATTCCATGTTATCAAGGAAGTAACTCAAGGCTAATTGAGAGTCAATGAGGCCAAGTATATCATAAAATTGAGATGTTTCTAATATCTTACCCCCTTTAATGGAGAGGATTACTTCATGTGCCCCCTTTTTTAACTCTTTGACCCCAATTCCTGCTTTTGTATATACATACTCCTCTATTGAGGCGTAGTGATTGACATCTGCAAAGAAAACTTCTTGAAAAATTGCTTCTTTTTCTTCCCTACCAAGGGGTTTTAGTTCATGGTGTTGTACTCTTGATAAAATGGTAGGAAGGAGGCGTTTAGGATGAGTACTTAATAGGATAATATAGGTATCTTTTGGTGGCTCTTCTAATAGTTTTAACAGGGAGTTATTTGCACCAACTGTACTTTGTTCAATATTTTCAAGGATGATACATCTTTTTTGTTGGATGAACCCAGTATTTGTTGTCCACTTAGTGCTTTTTCGCACATTGTCTATGCTCACCTTTTGCCGTTTATTAAGGAAAAGGGATGAGAGGAGTTTTTCAATTTTATCAATTACTTTTTTATCTTCATCAACTTCTAGCGCTTCAAAGTCAATGAGAAGGGTATCTATTTCACTCGCTATTTCAAAAATAGCACTTTGTTTTGTATCCTGTGTTTCTACAAACGCTTCATGGTAAGCCATAAGTGCAATTCTAATTTGTCCAATTAAGAGCCTTTTACTTCGTGTACTACTCATCTCTTTATAGAGTGCGATAGCAGCTTTTATCCTCACTTCATGATCACGACTCGAAAGAATTACTACATTTGGCATGCTCATATAGTAAAAACTTTTACATGATGAGCAATTACATGAATCACTTTTATCCCCTACGCATGAGATGCTCCTCGCAACTAATAATGCTAGAGACATCTTTCCACTGTAAGAGGGGCCACTAAACAAAAGAGAGTGGGAGAGGCTATTGTTCATTATTTGAATTTTTAATAGCGCAGCATTTTCTTTACGATAGGTACTAATAGAGTCAAACATTATTAAAAACTCCCTCTAACACTTCTATTATTTTAGGAGCATAGGGCTCGATGAGACGAACATATAATTCACTATTTTGAATATAAGGATTAAAATCGAAGATCTGTTGCATATCTAATGCGTAGATAATAAAGGTCACAGTTAAAAACATCTCTAATAGTCCAAGAACCAATCCTAGAAGGGAGTCTAACCAGGCAAGTTTTATGGTCTCAAGGGCTTTTTCAAGGAGTGTTCCGAGGGTAAGCATAAAAATATAGGCAATTGTAAAAAAAACTAAAAATGCAATAAATGCACTCCAAAGTGGGCTTAAAGTAAAAGTCCTCATTACAAGGTCACTTCCTAGTTGAGTAAATAATAGGGCAATAAAGATAGCTACAATGAACCCAAAACGAGTTGAAGCTTCACGAGCAAACCCCTTCAAGGCTCCTAAAATAGCTCCTATTAATAATAAAACAAAGATAATGATATCTACCCCTGTAATATGTAAACTACCAAGCGCAAAACTCCACTCACCCATAAAGACCCATCCTTTCTTCTTTATAATATATACCTATCTATATATGGTACCACTTTTTTATTCTACTGTATCTAAAATAATAGATGCAATAAGAGTTTCTGCCCTCCTACTATGCATATGGCGTAACTTTAATTTCATCTCATCGAGTTTATCGCGGTGCCTAAGGAGCTCTTTTATTGTAGGAATAAGTTCTCTTTCACTTGATAACACAATTGCCCCTCCCCTCTTTTCAAGATACCTTGCGTTAAGAATCTGATCTCCTCGACTCGCATCTTTACCTAATGGAATCAATATTGAAGGAACTTCCATTTCTATATAATCAGCTAAAGAGGTTGCACCACTACGACTAATGACAATATCTGCTTGACCTAAAATATCGATATACTCTTTTTCAATAAACTCATGTGCTTCATAATTATCTCTTGGTGCAATATTTCCTTTATTAATTCCTGTTTGATGAACAACATATGCTTGTTTCGTTAATTCATCAATATTGGATAAAACGAGGTTATTTATTTGAATGGCGCCTTGACTACCCCCAAAAAATGCAATAAGGGGGGATGGATATTTTTTCCCATCTCCATACTCCCCTTTCTGTAAACGTGTTGGAACCCCTGTGACAACACACTTGTGGTGATATTTTTTCTTAATAGATTCTTTTACTTCCTCATAAGCGATACACATACAAGATGCAAACCGTATAGCTATGGTATTAGCAAGACCTAAGGTGGCATCACTTTCATGACACACAATGGGGATACCTAACACTTTGGCAGCACACACGACAGGAACTGTAACATATCCCCCTTTAGAAAATAGGAGATTTGGTTTTCTTTTGTGAAGAATGATGATGGCTTGAAAGAAGGCAAAGATAACTTTAAAAAGGTCAAAGAAGTTTTGTATTGAGAAGTATCTTCTCAATTTTCCACTCTCAATTGGTATAAACTCTATCCCCTCTTTCTCTACGATAGCTTGCTCTTTGTTGTTTTTTCTACCAATAAAAAACCTCTTTATTGAACTGTTTTGTGCCACGAGCTCATGATCTATTGGGAAAATGGGAAATATATGACCAGCAGTTCCTCCACCCGTATAACATATGTTCACACTACCCCTCCCCGTTAATACCTATCACTCTACCTGAAAGTAATGTACACAGGCAATATTTATCGTTATAATTTACTCATCTTACATACATTGAGAGGACAATTCATGGCAAAAAGCCTCCTACAACGCCTATTTGGCACTAAACAAGAAAAAGATTTAAAAAGATTACAACCAATAGTTGATAAAGTTAACTCCTATAGTTCGTGGGCAAGTAGTTTAAAAGATGAAGATTTCCCAATAATGACCCAAAATTTCAAAGAAAGACGACAAAAGGGGGAGTCTCTTGATGACCTTTTACCCGAGTCCTTTGCCCTTGCAAGGGAAGCTGCGAGTAGAGTGCTCAAAGAAAGGCACTTCGATGAGCAAATTATGGGAGCTATTGTCCTTCACCAGGGTGATATCTTAGAGATGAAAACAGGTGAAGGAAAAACACTCACTTGTGTACCTGCTGCCTACCTCAACAGCTTTGATGAAAAGGGTGTTCACATTATTACTGTTAACGATTATCTAGCCTCTCGTGACGCCGCATGGATGGGGCCAATTTATCAATTTCTCGGTCTCTCAGTATCTGCTATTGTAAGTAGCTTAGATAATGAAGCACGCAAAGTTGCATATGCACAAGATATTACCTACGGAACTAATAATGAATTTGGATTTGATTACCTTAGAGATAATATGAAATACAGCGCACATGATAAAATACAAGCAACTCACCACTACTGTATTGTTGATGAAATTGACTCTATTTTAATTGATGAAGCAAGAACTCCCTTAATTATTAGTGGTCAAGCAGAAGATGATACCCAAAAGATTAAAGAAGCTGCGAGAATAGTTCCATACCTTGAGCCATGTCTAATCAATGAAGAGACAATGGAATACGATGATGATGTGGCAGGAGATTATCAAGTAGATGAGAAACATAAGCGAGTTACTTTCACAAATGAGGGACTCAATCATGTTGAAGAGCTCTTACTAAAATTTAAAAGTATTAGTGGAACTCTTTATGATGATGAGAACTTTGAATTTGTCCACTATGTAACTCAAGCCCTTAAAGCGCACACCCTCTTTCATAAAGATGTAGATTATGTCGTTGTTGATAATGCTGTTCAAATTGTTGATGAATTTACGGGGCGTGTTCTTCATGGAAGGCGCTACAGTGAAGGGCTCCATCAGGCAATAGAAGCAAAAGAGAAGATTAAAATTGCAGCTCAAAATAAAACTCTTGCAACAATTACCTTTCAGAACTTCTTTAGAATGTATGATAAGCTCTCAGGAATGACAGGGACAGCTGATACTGAAGCTGGTGAATTTAACAACATTTACAACCTTGATGTTGTAGTGATTCCAACTCACCTACCACTAGCAAGGATTGACCATCAAGACTCTGTCTATTTGACTGAAGCATATAAACTTGATGCTATTTGTAATGAAATTGAAAGGGTGCACAAATTGGGGCAGCCAATTCTTGTTGGTACTGTCTCAATTGAAAAATCTGAGCTTATCTCATCTCTCCTTCATAAAAGGGGAATTAGGCATGAAGTTCTTAATGCAAAAAACCATGCTCGAGAAGCGCTCATTATTGAAGACGCTGGTGCAAAAGGGGCTATTACTATAGCAACTAACATGGCAGGTCGTGGTACTGACATTAAACTTGGCGGTTCTATCGATGCAATGATGAGAAAAGTTGCAGGCAGTGATGCTACAGTAGAACAACTTAAAGAAGCAAAAGAGAGAGTCTATCCTGAGTGGAAGAAAAAGTATGAAGAGGTTAAGCGCCTTGGAGGCCTCTATATCTTAGGAACTGAGCGACATGAATCTCGCCGTATCGACAATCAGCTCAGGGGTCGTAGTGGTCGTCAAGGAGACCCTGGGGTCTCCCGCTTCTTCATCTCCCTTGATGATACCTTAATGAGGTTATTTGCCCGTGATACTGTACGAAATATGCTCAGTAGAGTTGGAATGGGAGCAGATCCAATAGAGCACTCGATGATCTCTAAAGCAATAGAAAAAGCTCAAATAAAAGTTGAAGAGCAAAACTTCGATATAAGAAAACACTTACTTGAATATGATGATGTGTTAAATGAGCAACGTAATTTTATCTATTCTCAACGTAACTCTATTTTAGCTGATGAGGATCTTATTTCCAGAGGAATAGATTCAATTAAAGATGGGTTACAAAAAATAGCGAGTTCCCTTGACTCATCCTTAAGTCAAGAAAAAATGATTACACAAGCTTCTGTGCTCATTGAACAAGAGTACCATATCGATATTGAAGAGGGACTACAAAAGGCAAAACCTTCAAACAAAGAAGAAATAGTAGAGATTTCTCATTCCATCTTTAAAGAGATGATAGATGAGAAAGTGGAAATTACTGGTGAAAAGAATTTCAATGAGTTCTTACGTTTCCAATATATTCGACAAATAGATATGAGATGGCAAAACCACCTCGATCAACTTGAAGCACTGAGGGAATCTGTTTCTTTAAGAAGTTATGCTCAAAAGAATCCTTTATTAGAGTACAAACTTGAAGGCTTTGATATCTTTGATACCATGATCGCTTCAATTCGTGATTATATTGCCCTGTTGATGATAAATGTGAAGATTCAAGAAGACCCTAAAACACATCGAAACAGACAACAAAGAAAGGTAGTAGAGAGCCATAAAGAAATATCATCATTCCAAAGAAGTGAAGGGCAGCAAGGACATCAAGGGCCCACAACTGTTGTGAGAACTGAGAAAAAGGTGGGAAGAAATGAACCCTGTCCTTGTGGCAGTGGTAAAAAGTATAAGCACTGTCATGGCAAAAATGGATAGATGAATATATAAAAAGAGATACAATTAATGTAGATACAAGTATATGGGTAAGGAGAAATCCTTACCCTTTTATTATCTAACTGTTTTTGAATAGAAAAAATGACTTCACTAAACCATATTCATAAAGATGTGATGAGCAACTTATTATCTTTTACACTAATAATTAAAGAAATTAGCAGGGTCTAGTGCAATACCATCTTGTTCAATGGAGAAAAAGAGCATGACTTTATCTATGTTGCCACTTTTTCCCATGTTCCCTAAGACATCTCCCTGTTTTACAGAGTCTGAAACACTTACAATTACTTCACTTAAGTGAGCATATTTGGTTCTATACCCATTTTCATGACTAAGTACTACAAACTTACCTTCTTTATCTACATTATTCCCTGTATCTACAACAATTCCAGTTGCACTTGCTTTAATAGGGTCGCCCTCTTTTCCTTCTATCCAAATCCCTTGTAAAGAGACAACTTGTTCACTTGTTCCATACACGACAGTTTGACCATAAAGGCCTGTGATGCGACCTTCAAATGGGCTGATGAATCTATTGTAATCATTTAGTGAGCCTTCTAGGGAGGCTGTTGCACTTGGTATAAAGAGCTTTTGACCTGGGAATATGTTTTGGCTCGTGAGATTATTAATCTCTTGGAGAGTTTTCCAGCCAAGACTAGGATTATAGCGATTAGTTATAATAGAGAGTGAGTCTCCAGGTTGTACTGTATAGAGCTGCCCATTTTGGATAGGTATTTTGAGAGTCACCCCTTCTTGAATAGCAGATAAGTTTTTTATTGCATTCACACTAATAATTGACTCTTTATTAATCCCATAGAGCCCTGTGATTGAATTAAGATCTTCCCCCTCTTGAACTTCATGAAGGGTATACCAATTATCTTTATTTTGTACTTGAAGACCTTTGTTTGTATCTACTTTCACTTGTGCGAGTTTATCACTAATATCTTTAGGTTCACTCCCTGCTACTGGTGGTGTTTTTGTTTCATTCAAAACTATGAGAGTTGGCGAAGTCTCCTCTTTTTTTTCAGTTGGAGATGAGAAAAAGAAGAGCCACAAGAGTATTACCCCAAGAGAAAGAACAATGCCAATAATGACGACAATGATAATAATAGAGAAACTTCTTTTATCTATTCGAGCTTCCCCTTTTTTTGATTTAGTTTCTGTGCCCATGTCATCATAACTATGGTTGCTATCTTTGGCCATCTGTCCACCTTCTATCGACAATTCGCTATAAACATAATACTATAATTTCACCATGGTATCTAGAGAAAAACAAACACTCCTCATTGCACTCATTACTTCTATCTCTCTCTTCATTCTCATTTTCTTCTATGTAGTATGGCTAATTCTCTCATCAGGTGCAAGTAAAGTCACCTATAATGACCCAAAAGTTGCCTATCGAGTAGTTCGTGGCACAATATATGACAGAAATGGGGAAATTTTAGCAATAGAGACCCCCTACCACTCCTTAGCTCTCCATATATCAAAGGTAGAACATATGGATACCCTTGTCGACAATATCTCTCCAATTATAGGGATGAGTAGTGAAGAGATTTGGAATAAGATAAAAGGAAAAACACACTATGCCCTTATAAAAACAGATCTATTAACAGATCAAAAGAGCTCTTTAGAAAAATTAATAGCGTCAAACAAACTAAGAGGGGCAGTAATAGAAAAACGGTACAAAAGAGTCTATCCTCAAAGCTATCATGCCTCAACCCTCATTGGTTTTACAAACAGTGAAAATGTTGGCCTAGAGGGATTAGAATACTCATACAATAAAACTCTCCTTCCATATCCAGGTCTTAATGAAGATATTACCTATGGAGATGACCTATACCTCACTATCGATATGAATATCCAATATATGCTCGATTTTAACATTCAAGAGATGGTAAACGAGCATAGTGCACAAAGCGCAGTAGGAATAATAATGGAGGCAAAAAGTGGTGCAATTCTCGCTTCCTCCTCCTATCCATGGTATGACCCAGGTGAGTATGCATCATCTGATAGTGCCTACTATAAAAACAGCTTTGTAACTGACATGAGGGAGCCTGGGTCAGTATTTAAAATTTTCTCATTAGCAGCAGAGTTAGACTCAGGGGCAATTAGTAAAGATGAATCATTCTTTTGTGATGGCTCTTACCTCTTTATAGGAGATGATGGAAATAAAACTACCATCAACTGCACATCAAGTCATGGCCAAGTTAATCCTCTGCAGATGATAGCAAAAAGTTGTAATGGTGCTGTTGCCCACTGGTCACACAAAATGAGTAAAGAGACATTTGTAGAATATCTTGAAAAATTTGGCTTTACCACTCGGGTTAACTTACCCATTAGTGGAATAGCAAGTGGGTATCTTAGCCCCCCTTCTAGGTGGTCTGATAGGAGTAAAGCTACTATCTCTTTTGGACAGGAAATAGCAGTAACTCCCATCCAAATAGTACACGGAGCAACAGCCCTTGCAAATAAAGGAAATATTGTTTCTCCATACCTTGTTTCATCTATTACGAGTAAGGAGGGAAAGGTTCTTTACAAAAAAGAGACCAAAACACCTCACCCTATTATAGGTGAAGATGTTGCTCAAACGGTACTTCAAGGAATGGAAAAGGCAACAGATTTAGAAGGAACTGCGACAAAAAGTCGAGTTGAAGGGGTAAGAGTTGGAAGTAAAACAGGTACTGCACAAGTAGCAAACCCAGATGGGGGGGGATATCTAAAAAACACCTACCTAGCGAGTACTCTATCGATCTTTCCACTTGATGATCCTCAGTATATTATATATGTAGCAGCCCTAGACCCAAAAGGAAATACCATTTGGGGCAGCTCTATTGCATCCCCTGCAATTGGAAATATCATCCGTGACATGGTAAGAGTTGGCTATGTGACAAGTAGTGAGATCCAAAAAGTAACCTTAGATAATTAAAAAGAGAGATTTGATTGATTTGCCCACATACTCTCAAAATCGAGACTAAACCCCTTTAAAAGGGAGAGTAAGCTCGCAGCTGAAGCTTTGTGGATATCTATTGGAACATGCTGTCCATCAGTAAAAAAGAGGAGGGGAAGGTTTTTCTCATATGCAACTGAGATAATATTTCCAATTGATTTTGTTTCATCAACTTTAGTAATAATAATTGATTGAAGAGGATACTGTGAATACATCTCTATAGAGCTTATAATATCTTCACTTTTCATCGATCCACTTAAAGCAATATACATTTTCTTATCATCTGGTGCGATTAAAGAGAGCATCGTATTCATTCTAAATAACAACTCTTTATCTTTTGGACTACGCCCCACAGTATCAACTAACACCACATCCACATCTGTAGTCTTTTTAATAATTCTATACATATCTTGCTCACCTCGAGCAAGATCAACTTCGATATTAAGACTATCCCCAAAAGCTTTTAGTTGCTCTAAAGCCCCAATTCTATAATCATCAAGGGTGACAAAGTGGACAGACCTATGATACTCATCTTCACTTTGAAGTGAATAAAGGGCCCCAATTTTCGCAATGGTGGTTGTTTTTCCAGTTCCAGTTGGTCCAAGTAGAATAAAGAAGTGGGGGGGATGAAGCAAAGATTCATGATCAATAGTTATCAGTGAAACTATTTTATCAACTACCATGAGTTCAAATTCCTCTTTCGATGGAAAAGTTTTTTGTCCATCAAGTTCCTCACCTATGAGAGCTTTAATAATAGCGATACAGTTTGCACTAAACTGATTTTTAGTAAGTAAATCATCAGCATGCTGCAATAAAGTCTCTCTCATTGCTGGTAAAGGGACCTCTACAATCTCCTTTTTTTCTTGTTCATGTACAACTTCTTCTTTTCTTTCTTCCTGTATTTCTTCCTTTTTTTCTTCTTCCTTCTTCTTACTTTTAGTATCAGCACCATCTTCTAATAGTGATGATTCTACGAGGTAGCAGGTGAGTTCTACGTGGGGGACTTTTTTTAACCCCAAAAGACCACGACGAAGAAATGTATCACGACGAGAGTGAATACGGAGTTGTGATCCGTATTCTTCTCGAGCTTTTTTCACTGCTGATTCAAAATCTTTTGCAACGATTGTGATATACTTCACCTAACTTTTCCCCTTTTGTTACAGAATATAGCGACTTAAATCTTCATTCTTAAAGACATCATTAAGACGCTCATTAACATATTGTGTTGATATAGTGAACGTCTCTCCAGAGAGTGTATCTGCTTTAAATGAGAGGTCTTCTAATAAACGCTCCATAATCGTATAGAGTCTTCTCGCTCCTATGTTTTCTGTAGTTGAGTTTACACTATACGCAATTTCGCTCACTCTTAAAAGAGCCTCGTCTTCAAAATGGAGGGTAACCCCCTCTGTGTTCATGAGGGCAATATATTGCTTTATGATTGCATTTTCTGGTTCAAGTAATATTCTATAGAAATCTTTGGCAGTAAGTTCATTAAGTTCAACTCGGAGGGGAAACCTTCCTTGCAGTTCTGGTATTAAATCAGAGGGCTTAGACATGTGAAATGCACCAGCTCCAATAAAGAGGATGTGAGATGTGTCAATAACGCCCCATTTAGTGCTCACTTTACTCCCTTCTACTATTGGGAGAATATCACGTTGCACACCCTCTCTTGAGACATCTGGGCCACTACGAGATCCTTTTGTTCCAGCTATTTTATCAATTTCATCAATAAAGATGATTCCCATCTGCTCAACTCGCTCTTTAGCAATTTCAATCACTTGATCTTGATCAAGTATTTTTTCCATCTCCTCTTCTTTAAGGACCTCTCTTGCCCTTTTAATGCTCATTTTACGCTTCTTTTGATTTCCACCAAATATGGAGCCAAGGGAAGTCATTGCACTCTCTAGGCCTTCAACGTTTCCACCAGCAATTATTTCCAACCCAGGCATAGCTGGTTTACTCGAGGTAGATATTTCAACAAGACGATCTTCAAATCGCCCCTCTAAGAGGAATTGCCTAAACTTCTCCCTTGTATCAATTGTAGCTTCAGTGAGGCTTGTGGAAATCTCATCTTTTTTAGTGTTCGTACTTGGAAGAAGGAGATCTAAGAGCCGCTCTTCTACTGCTTTTTCAACCTCTTCTTCTCGACTCATCGCTAAATCTTGCTTTGTAATTTGAATTGATGCAGACATTAAATCTCTCACCATCGACTCAACATCACGCCCCACATACCCAACTTCAGTATATTTAGTAGCTTCTACTTTAACAAAAGGGGTTCTTCCTAATTTAGAGATACGTCGAGCAATTTCAGTCTTTCCAACCCCAGTAGGTCCAATGAGGATAATGTTTTTAGGGGCAACTTCATCCCTCATCCCATCTGGTAAGAGCTTTCTTCTAAACCGGCTTCTTAGGGCAATAGCTACTGCCCTTTTTGCATCATCTTGTCCAATAATATATTTATCTAATTCCCCTACAATTTCTAAGGGGGTTAATTCATCAATGTTCATTTTCTCTCCTTGAGTTCTTCTACAAGTATTGATTTATTTGTATATACACAGATATCACTCGCTATGTGTAATGACTTAGTTGCAATATCGCGAGCACTTAGAGTCTCATTTTCACTAAATGCACGAGCTGCTGCAAGGGCAAAATTTCCCCCTGATCCTATTGCAATTACATCATGTTCGGGTTCAATAACATCTCCCATTCCAGTAATTAAAAAGGTCTTTGAAGAATCTGCAACTATTATCATCGCCTCTAGTCTTCTAAGCGATCTATCAGTTCTCCACTCTTTTGCCATTTCAACTGCACTTCGAGTGAGATCTCCATTAAATTGTTTTAATTTTCCTTCAAATACTTCATAGAGGGTAAAAGCATCTGCAGTTGCACCAGCAAAACCACTAATAACACGTCCATCCATCAGTGTTCGCACCTTTCGTGCATTGCCTTTCATTATGGTATCTCCTGCAGTTACCTGCCCATCTCCGGCGATTGCAACTTCATTGCCCCGTCTCACCGCTATGATTGTCGTTCCTCGTATTTCCATCTTTTTTCCTTCCATGTGGATGTGAATTATTATATACATCAATCAACCTTTTTGTGGTGATGTGTGTATATATTTGAGTTGTTGAAAGAGACGCATGCCCTAGCAATTCACTCACTAATTGTATAGGTGACTCATTATTCATTAAATGGGTCGCAAAACTATGTCGAAGCATGTGGGGAGTAAAGGTATCCTTTAAGCCAAGCTTCACTCTATACGAGTAAAAGATACTATGAAGGGTCGACGGCGACAACCGCTTTCCACCAACACTTAAAAAAATTGCATCTTTATCTGATATTTCTTGCAAAGGATACCTTTGTAGCCACCCATTTCGTTGATTTTTTAACCTTTCATAAAAAGAAAAAGCAACAGGTGTGAGAAATACATACCGATATTTCTTCCCTTTTCCTTTCACCTTAATCCTATACTCTTTTTCATCAACATCTGCATAGTTCATATGAAGCACTTCACTCATTCTACAACCAGTTGCATAAAAGAAGTGAAAGAGGGTCATATCCCGTTGAGACTTCATATCGTGTGGCTCAATTGAAAGGAGGCGTTTCATTTCAACAAGGGTAAGATGAGAGGGTAGTTTTCTCACTCGAGGGTTCCCTTGAATCGAAAGAAATGGGTTTGTTTTCACTCTCCCTTTTTTTACATGATAACGATAGAAAGATTTTAAAGAGGCAAGGTAGCTATTAATTGTTGCTTTTTTAAACCTCTTCTCTATTAAAGATGCCATATATTTTCTAGCATCAATTGGAGTAACCTCTTTTATAGAGAGCTTTCTTTCTTCTAGAAATGCAATAAAGTTTTTAATGTGGTGCTTGTATGATAAAATAGTGTTATCACTCACCTTTTTCACATAGGTAATGCTTTCAATATATTCATCGAGAAGAGAGGAATTTAGCTTATCATTATCCATTATGCTTTATCCTTTTCACCAAGTGGGTGGTAACTTCTATATTGTTGGTAGATATCCTCTGTTTCACTATGGATATAGATTTGAGTTGTCCTAATATCTTTATGTCCAAGTAGTTCTTGCACACTCCTTAAATCAGCTCCTCCTCGAAGGAGATGGGAAGCAAAAGAGTGCCTCAGTGTATGAACAGATGCTTCTACATTTGCTATCTTACAATAGGTACTAAAACGCTTACTCACAGCTTGCCTTGTCAACTTAGAGCCACGCCTACCGATAAAAAGGGTATGATTGTGGATGTGGTTGTTAACTAAGGAGTCTCTCACGTGTTCAAGGTAATAGGTTAATTCTTCATGTGCAACTTCTCCAACAGGGACAATTCTCTCTACATCCCCTTTGCCGTGCACAAATAGTAACCTCTCTTTCACTTTATAATCACTCACTTGTAAACTAATGAGTTCACTTACCCTAAGTCCACATGAGTACATGAGTTCAAAGAGTGCTTTATCTCTCATACATAGTGGGTTTTGTGTTGATGTGTCGATAGCTTCTAAAATTGCTTCAACTTCATCATAGGCTACACTTTTAAAAAAAGAGTTCCCTATTCGGGGTGTATCTAATAAAAGAGTTGGGTTTTCTTTGATAGTAGAATTTTCTATGAGGTATGAGAAAAAAGATTTTAGGGCACTTATTTCTTTACTAATGGTTCTTCCACTTTTAGCATCATCTCGTAAAAAGTGGGTAAGAATATCTGAAGTAACTGTCGCAAGGTCTATGTTTTTCTCATCTAAAAAGGTGAGAAAACCCTTAACAACTTGGGTATAAACGGTGATGGTTGCCAAAGATAAACGTCTGGCAACCATCAAATACTCTTTATAATCTAGAAATAAAGCTCCCTGTGGTGCCACAACCTATTCCTCTTTTTCATTCCTTTGGTAACGAAGTACTGCTGGAAAGCTATAATCTTTTTCTGAATTTTGTCCACCAAGTTGCTGTTGTAAATCTTGCCATCTATTAACTGTAATCACATCTTCATCATCTTTTGTTGCTGTATCCTCTTTTGCTCTCATCTTAGTTTTTGAATCAAAAGTGGGTCCTTCAATCTTCTTCTTTTTATAATCGAGAAGTTCAGAAGCATCTTCAAGATTTTCACCATGTTCGAACCCTGTTGCAACAACGGTAACTTTAATCTTCTCTCCCATTTCTGGATTATATGCTTGCCCTGCAATAATGAGGGCATCTTCAGCACAATTTTCTGTAATAAGCTCAACTACATCTTGATACTCTTGAAGGGTAAGTCCATCTCCTCCTGAGAGGTTTACTAATACACTCTTTGCCCCATCAATTCGAGCGTTCTCTAATAGGGGGTTATTTATAGCACTACGAGCTGCATCTACTGCCCTATTTGTCCCTTCCCCAATTCCGATACCCATAAGGGCATCACCCCGTCCTTTCATCACAGTTCTTACATCTGCAAAGTCGATATTTATCTCACCTGGCTCTGTAATGAGTTCACTAATTCCTTGTACCCCTTGACGAAGCACATCATCAGCTAATAAGAAAGCTTTTTTAATGGGGGTATTATTTTCAACGATATTTAAAAGGTACTGATTTGGAATAAGGATGAGTGTGTCGACAACCTTCCTTAGTTTCTCTATTCCAGCGAGGGCAAGTTGAAGTTTCTTCTTCCCTTCAAATGTAAATGGTGTTGTTACTACTGCTACGGTGAGAGCATTTACCTCTTTACTAATTTCAGCAACGACAGAGGCGGCACCAGTTCCTGTGCCCCCTCCCATCCCAGCTGTAATAAAGACCATGTCAGTTCCTTCAAGAAGTGTTTTAATCTCTTCTCTACTCTCTTGGGCAGCTTTTTCTCCAACCTCAGGAATTCCCCCAGCTCCAAGACCTCCAGTGAGTTGTTTTCCTAAAGGAAGACGTACTTGAGCATTAGACCTTTGAAGTGCCTGAATATCTGTATTCATTGCAACAAAGGTGACCTTCTTTAATCCACTCGATATCATTCTATTGACTGCATTTCCACCAGCTCCACCAACTCCAACTACTTTAATATCTGTTGGGGGTGTTTGCTCGTTTTGTAATAAATCTTCAAGCATATCAAAATCCATGAAATATATCCTCCAGCACAAACGAATTCATGCTTTTTTATCTAAAATATTGTTTTGAAAAAGCCTCTCATTTTCTGACCAAAAGAGGGGGAGTGTTTATCTCGTTTCACACTCCCAGATGTGAGGGACGCATCTCGTATCCGCCGAGCTTCACTCATTACACTACCAAGTGTTGTTGTATATTTTGGATTGATGTATGACCTATCAAGTCCATGAAGAGCTTCTGGAAAACCAATACGGGAGGGAAGTCTAAATACTTCACTAGCGAGTTCTGTAGCACCTGAAAGGAGTGCTCCTCCTCCAACTAAGACAACCCCTCCTCCAAAGGAGCCCCTTACCCCCTTTTTCTCAAGTTCTACTTGAAGAAGGGAGAAAATTTCAGCCATACGGGGTTCAATAATCTTACTTAACTCTTTTTTAGGCATCTTAATGGAAGGAAGATTACCCACCTGAGGAATCTTAATCATCTCTTTAGGATCAACAGATGGGATGTGGCAATTGCCATACTCTTGCTTTACTTGTTCTGCAATCACTTTTGGTTTATTCAACAAATATGCAATATCGTTGGTAACGTGATTTCCTCCAAGTAAGATTCCCCCAATATAGACAGGAGCACCATGGGCGTAGGCTATCATATTGGTAGTACCTCCCCCTATATTAATGAGGATGGTACCCATCTCTTTCTCTTCAACACTTAACACTGCTTCAACATCAGCTATTTGCTGAGCGACAAGCCGCTGTACATGAAAATTAGCCCTTTGAATACATTTACGGGCATTTTGACAAATATTAGAACTCGCTGTTACAATGAGCACTTTCGATTCAAGTCGATGTCCTAACATATCGATAGGGTCTTTGATTCCACCCCTACCATCTACCTTAAACTCTTGCACTAAGGTGTGGAGAATTTCTCTATCAAGGGGGAGCTCAAAAGCCCTTGCAACCTCAAGAGATCTAAATATATCTTCTCTATTAATCTCTTGATCTTTTGCATTGATTCCAACAACTCCTTGAGAGGGAACCCCTTCAATGTGGTTCCCACCCACACTAATGATAACAGAAGAGACATCAGATCCTGCTTGAAGTTCAGCTTCACTTATTACAGAGGTGATTGTTTTGATAGTTTGTTCAATATTAACGATAACTCCCTGACGAATCCCTTCAGAAGGGCGCTCTGTAAGGGAATCGACCATCATTTGTCCATCACTGTCGATGGTACAAATAACAGCTCGTGTCCATGAGCTACCGATGTCTAATCCTACCATCACTTTATCTAAGCTCAACTCTTACCTCCACTCATCCATTCTTAGTGTATTGTTGTACACATCATAGCATACCTTGGAATGGAGAGAAATATTTGTTATTAGGCTCTTATCACGCTCTAGTCTAATTAATTGTAGCACATAGTGCAAGCGTGAAAAGCTGATGTTCTCCTTAATTCTTAAAGTGATTCTTTCAATGGGTATATATATTTCACTTAAACTTACCACCCCATCTTGTACATCCTCTTGGTGAATATCTTTTTGTGTGAGATAGGTAATAAAATCTTCAACATATAATTCACTTGGCAATTGAGAAGTTTTTATTTGTATGGTGTGTTGTGTATAAAGAGAAATATCAGTATCAATTAGTTGAAAAAATGAAGAGCCAATAAGTCCATAATAATTTCCATTAATATTATAAAGGGCATCTATCTCTTTTACTCCTACAAAAACTTCTATACTTCTCTTTTTTCCCCTTTTTACAAACACTTCATCAACTACTCTTTGCTCGTTTAAAAGGTGTTTTACTTTTCTTTGAAGTGGGGAGAAATATGATGTACCTATCAACTCTTTTTCTACTTGTTGGATTACAGAAGGGGGTATTTGTTGGTCGTGTAGTGAAACAAAAGAGATTTCCTTGACATCAAAATAGGGAATACAGGTGAGCGTATACAGAGAAAAAAAGATGAAAAGTAAGGATGAAGAAATAATTAATACAATGAGAGTTTTGAAAGAAAGGGGTGATGGATAGGTAAGTTTATGGACAATAGGTTGATAAAAATCATCCTTTCTGTAGGCATCATAATCTAATCCAATAGTATACAGACCATCTATCATCGTGTTAGCCCCCCTACACTCTCTTTCAAACATCGATACAAGATGGCACACTCAACGATGATGACAAAAAGGTTTGTTCCCCCTTGTGAAAAAAATGGGAGTGGAATACCTGTTGGAGGAAGAAGAGAGGTTACCACCATAATATGGATGATAGCTTGAGTTGTAATCATCATTGTTATTCCAAAACATGTGAGTGAAATAAACGTATCGCGTTTACTTGCATACAAAGCTATTTTTATTCCTATATAGGTAAATGCCATAAATAAGAAAAATAAAAAGAGAATTCCACTCATTCCCATCTCTTCAGCAAAGCTCGCGAAAATAAAATCGCTGTGCACTTCAGGAATTACCCCTAACTTATAGATGCCATTACCTAACCCTTTACCAAATAGACCACCACTTTGTATTGCCTCTAATGACCTATTTACCTGATAATTAATCCCAGTTGGATCTATTCGAGGAAAGATGAAACTCACTACCCTCTTAATTCTGTATGGTTCAAATAAGAGAAACAGAGTTGCAGGGATTGTAAAAAAGAGGGCAAGGGTGAAAAAAAGAAAAAGTGATAACCCAGAAGCAATAAGCATAAGAGTTGATACGCTCACAAATAACAAGGCAGTTGAGTAATCTTTTTGCCCAACGATTAACAGCGATGAAAAAAGTATTACAAAGATACTTATCACTAAAGATTTTTTCACCTTTCTATCACGATTGAAATTGGTTGCAATAAAAAGAATCACCGCTACTTTTAACAACTCACTTGGTTGAAATGAGGGGAGAGGTCCTAATTGTAACCACCTTTTTGCCCCTGCTTTTTCAACACCAAACGGGGTAAAAAGTGTTAATACCATAAAAACAATTGAGATAATTAAGACAAAAGGGACTATTTTTTTTATAAAGAGAAGGGGAATATGAGAGATAATAAAAAAAGAAATAGCACCTAAAAGGGCAAAGATCAACTGACGCTGAAAGAAGTATGCCGCATTTCTACCAATGCGCATCGCTTCATCGTAGGAGGCACTGTAGAGGGTAATAAGGCCCAATACGACAAGGGTGAGAATGAGTGCAATAAAGAGAAAACAAAAGAGGGATATCTCTTTTTTGGGGGATGAGGAATCTAAGCTTTCTAGATAGACTTCTGAGTAATCCATTCTGTTTTTGATGGAAAAATTATTGGTACTTTATTGCAAAGAAGAGTGAGGCAACAAGGGTGAGTATTACACTCACAATATAGAACCTAGAAACTATTTTTCCCTCAGAACCCCCTTTTTTCTCGAAATGATGGTGAAGTGGTGCAATTAAAAAGACCTTCTTATGAAATACTCGTATTGAAATAATTTGAATAAGGGATGAAAGAAGATTTATCAAAAGAACTCCAGATGAGAAGGCAACAATAAATTCAATCTTCATTAATAGAGCACTCATCCCAATAAGAGCTCCTAGGGCATGAGAGCCCACATCGCCCATAAAAATTGTTGCTTTATAGCTGTTAAACCACAAAAATGCAAATAGTGCACCAATCATACTCCCTATCACAATAATGAGGCTAAATGCCCCCTCTTCAATAATTACTTGAGAGGGGATAATGAGGTGAGAAGAAGCAAATAAAGATGCTATGATAAAAACTAAAAATAGGGGACCGAAGGAAACAGAAGTCGCAAGTCCATCTAACCCATCACTAATATTTACCGCATTTACAAAAATCACCATATAGAGCAAAAAAGCTATTGGAAACCATATACCAATATTAATGAGGTCATTAGGATTCCAAAAAGCACTTACATGGGTAACATTAAGGCGGCTATAATTTGCTAATATATAGTAGTTAAAAGCTGCAACAAGAATTTGCATTGCAAGCTTTCTTAAAGAGGTGAGACCTATTGTCTCTTTTTTCACAAGTTTCATCACATCATCAATAAGGCCAATACTGCCAAAAGACCACATTGAAATGAGGGGAATAAAGATATAGGGTTGTCTAATATCACCAAAGATAAGGATAGTAAGAGTACCACCTACCATAAAGGTGATGCCACCAGAGGTAACAACACTCTGCTTTTGTTGATGGGTGATAGGTGTATCTGGATTAATTATTTGAAAGAGATGAAACCTTTTCATCATAAAGATAAATAGATAGATAAAAACCATCGTAATACCAAATGAGGTGAGTAGTGAAATTACACTTATGATAAAAGCATCCATGGCTAATTCCTATCAAATACTCGTAATGAAAGGCACAAGGCGCTCCATGTGCATAGCTCTAGAACCTTTAAGGAGGACTAGATCTCCCTTTTTTGTCTCATTGACCATCACTTTTTCAAGTTCTTCATATTCATCGGTAAAAAAGATGCTATTTTTACTTCTTTCCCTTCTCAGTGAACGAAACGTTGTATACATCTCTTTTCCATAAAGATAGACATGCTCTATTCGACTTTTTCTAATATCATGAGCAACTATTTTGTGAGCTTTTTCAGTGTAGGAGCCCATCTCTTTCATAGAGCCAAGGACTACTCGTTTATTACCATCACAGGGGGCGCTTTTCATACACTGCAAAATGTGGTGTGTAGAATCAACACTTGAGTTATACCAATCTTCAATCACTGTCACCTTACCGTGAGTGACCTTACTCCTGCCATCCATCCCTTTAAATTGATGTAACCCTTCTACGATTGCAAGTGGACTCACCCCCAACTCTTGGGCAATATGAATAGCACCAAAAGCATCAATAAGTGAGTGCATTCCAATTCCACTTAAATGAACAACTTCACCTTTATAGAGGAAAGTCCATCCATTAAGTTTTTGTGATCTTAGCTTTGAAATATTGGGGTTACTATGTAAGCCAAATCGTTGCACTTTGATATCTTTCCCCTTTGTTACAAGGGATAAGTACCTGTTTTTATCATCAATAAAAGCAGAATGTAGAGATGGGTGAAAGATTTTCCCTTTCTCTTTTGCAATATTTTCAACAGAACCAAGTTTTCCAACATGACTGAGCCCAATGTTAGTAATTAGTGCAATATGGGGTGCATACATATCTACCATCGTATCCATCTCCCCCACTTTATCAATTCCCATCTCAAATACTGAATAATCTGAATTCGTATCTACTTCAAAAGCACTAATAGCAAGCCCTATTTCTGAGTTATAGTTTCCAATAGTTGATGCAGTATTGCCATCACAGCGTAAGATTGATGAGAGGATTTCTTTGGTGGTAGTTTTTCCCACACTTCCAGTAATACCAACCTTCTTAAGAAGGGGTGTGTGTCTGATATGATTTTTTGCCATAATTTGAAGAGCTTTAAGGGGAGAATCAACAAAGAGTATATTGGCTTGATAAGAAGCACCTATCTTAAGAACACGCACTTTTTGAGAAATGGAAGCAACTATGAGGGCTGCTTTATGCAACAGGGCATCTTCTATAAAATCATGCCCATCTGCATGATTCCCTTCAAGGGCTACAAACATGCTACAAGGGCCAACAAGGCGTGAGTCGATGGTGATGTGATCTATTTCAATACAACTAAATCTCTCACTATTGGGGTAATTAATAAGGGATGCAAGGTATGAGCCTCTTACTTTCTTCATTATTCCCCCTCCTTGACTATTACAAGTTTTGCTTTATGAAAAGGAATTTTTTCAAGATCAATCTCTTGCTCAATTGCAGTTTGAAAGGCAACATCTGGAATACTACTTTTTGCAATATACGCTTTAAGGAGTTGCTCTTTTTCTGAAAGCAAGGTGTATTCTCTATATGTTTTTGAAAGCCTCACAGCAAGGGCTCTCATTGTTGCAGATTGATGAATTGGAATAAGGAGAATGGCACCAAGAAAAAGAATTATAGAGAGGACGATGATAGCCTCTTTTAATGAGACTTTTTTTGTATGCACAATAGATGTGTCTATAAACATCACTCTAATTCCCCCTTTTTCTGTGCTACACGAAGTTTTGCACTTCGGGATGGAGGGTTAATCCTACACTCCTCGTCACTTGCAATAAGTGGTTTACGGGTAATAATTTTTATCGCACTTTTTTTCCCACAGGTACATATGGGAGCTTTAGGGGGGCATGTGCACCCTTTTTCCCTCTCCTTAAAGAGATGCTTCACCGGTCTATCTTCTAGTGAATGAAAACTTATAACTCCAATAAACCCACCTGGTGCCAATAAATCTATCGCTCTATTAATGGAGGGAACAATTCTATCTAATTCACTATTTACGGCAATACGGAGTGCTTGGAAGGAGCGGGTTGCTGGATGTATTTTTTGGTGTCTATATTGAGGAGGAACAGATGAGTAGATGATAAAAGAGAGTTGATCACTTGTAGTGATCTTCTTTTCTAATCGAGCTTTACAAATTGCCCTTGCAATACTTCTTCCATAGCGCTCTTCTCCATAGGTAAATAAAATAGTTGCAATATCACTTTCACTATAGGTATTTACTATATCACTCGCGCTTATATCTTTTTCAATATTGAGTCTCATATCAAGTGGTTCACTTCGAGAAAAGCTAAATCCCCGTAAAGACTCTTCATAATGATATACAGATATTCCTAAATCAAAGAGAATTAGAGAGGGGCACAGTCCATGATAATCACGTAAAAACTCATCAAACCATGTATTTACAGCAGTGAAGCGATCACCGTAAGCATCTAGCCTTGTTTTAGCTTTTTCTATAATAGAGGCATCTCTATCAAGACCGATGAGATGAAGAAATGGGTATTTCTCTAAAAAGAGGGAAGAATGCCCCCCCTCTCCTAGTGTACAATCGATCATCAATGGATACTCTTTTTGAGGGATGAGGAGTTCTAATATCTGCTCTTGTAATACTGGGGTGTGACGAATTATCATAAAGTAGTTCCCCCTTTGTCGAGCATCGTTGATAAATCTTGTGACGCTTGGTTAAAAAGTGGTTCACTCTCTTCAAGGAATGCTTCATACGATGAGACACTCCACAGTTCCATGTAGGTACTAATTCCAAGTAAGACAGACTCTTCTTTAAGTTGTAGGCCAATTTTATCTCGAAGTTGGCTAGGGATTAATAGGCGGCCAGCTTTATCAAGTTCAACTTCCATTGCTTGACCGATGATAAATCGTTGTAAGAGGCGGGTTCCTGCATTAAACATCGCCCCATTTCCATCCATAATGTTCTTTCTTACAAATTCAAAATAGGAGGGTTTCATAATCCATAAACAGTTTTCTACCGAGCGAGTGATAACAAGGGTGGTCTCCCCTTCAAGGGCATTTCGAAGCCTTGATGGAATAAGTACTCTTCCTTTCTCGTCAATCGTATTTCGATATTCGCCGGTTAACATCTTAAATTCCCTCTTTTTGTATTCAATAAGTGGGATGAATTACCACTAACTACCATTAACTATACTCTCCTACCCACTTGAACACAACTCTAGATATACAAAATAGATCTCCCATTTATCTAGTAAATGAGATAAATGGTATACATCTGTATCGTAGTAGGGGGAATTTCTATCGATTTTTGATAAAAAACTGTTGAGTGATGAAGAAAAAGTGGGTATTGTAGTGCAAGGAGAAAAGGAAGTGGAAACAGTAGAAAACATGCCACGATATTTCGCTCGGCTCACACATGAAAAGGGTGTATATTCATATATTGTTAAAATAGATAGTAACGGGTGTTTCGTAATTGATGAAACTAATGGGTGGGAGAAAGATAGTGATTATAAAGAGGAAGCTATAAGTAACACCCACCTCTATAAAGAGCTCAGTGAAGCAAAGGTGGGTGAAATTCTCAAATCTTGGAATAAAGAGCTTTAATAGTTATCCATTATAGCGGTTACGAACACAATCGGCATTAAAGATATTATAATCAATATCGGGGAATATATTATCCCTCTTCTCTGATTTAACAAGCCACTCTGTGTTGACAGCATTTTTACACATATGTTCATACACAACATTAAAATTCTTTAGGTGATCGAGTAATCGCTTTTTAGCATATGAGTTATTATTTCCGTTGTGGATAATAAAAGGCCAATCACTTGCCATAGCTAAAAGAACTTCTCTCGCTGCTTGGTTTAAAAATCTCATTTTTAAGGAAGATTGGTGAGGGAATCTGATGGCAAGTTCTTCCATCCGCTCAATTGCTTTGTGGATGTGACGATAAATCCACACATTCGCCCCATCTGTCCACACATCAGCATACCCCCCTTCTCCCCAACTGCTAAAGGAGGGGGTAACTTCTTGGGCTTCAGGGTATTTAATAGTATATTCTAACGGTGTTTGAAGCACTGTTTTACGAGAAGCTGCACTAAGTCTAATCACCTCTTCTAACCAATCGAGTCCTTCATACCACCAGTGACCAAACAACTCAGCATCAAAACAAATAGTATAGTGGGGAGGTCTGTCGAGCATGGGTTCTAATTTCTCAGTTTTCTTGTTTACTTCATATAAGAAGTTTTTAGCATGCTCTTTTACCCTTTTATTCGCTCTTTCAATATTATAATACTCTTTATCATTCCCTTTATTTGTGATAGCAAAATATTTAAAACCAGTAAATACTCTCACTTCAGGTTCATGAATGTAATCTTTTATATATTCTAATGGTAAATCATATCCAATATCACGATAGAACTCTCTGTAGTGAGGATCACATGGATACCCCTCTACATTTGACCATACAAGATTTGTAAGGTGGTAATCGCGTGCAAACCCATACACTCCATGTGGGGTTACAATTGGAGCATAATTTCCCCGTTTCACTGGTGTTTCACTTAAAGCAAGAGCTTGTGCACCTAATTGGAAAAAGGTGAGTTCTTCATCCTTTAAATGCTCTTCTAAGCCAGGGTAATAGCCACACTCAGGGAGCCAAAAACCTTTAGGGCGTCGTTTAAAAAAGTTAATATGAGATTGCACTGCAAGCTCTACTTGAGATGCTACAGCAGAGGGGTATTCACTAAACAGGGGTAAAAATGCGTGGGTAGCTGCTGTTGTAATGAGATCAAGGTGCCCACTCTCTTCTAAATCATTAAATCCAGTTAAAATATTACACTGATACTCTTCAAAATAATCCTTCACATTCTCTTTAATTTGATCTAGATATCTATGAACGATGGGAAGAACAGTAGGGTTTTCCACTGAACAACGTAAAACTTCTTTCTCTCCAAGCTCTTGATGAAGTCTTAAGTAATTAGTAAATCTTCCTTGTAATATAGGATCTGTGAGCATCGTACAGAGCGTGGGTGAAATGCTCATAGTAAGTTTAAAAGGAACTTCCTCATCTCGTAATTTTTTCAACATTCTCAGTAAGGGTAGATATGTTTCACTAATTGCTTCAAACAACCAGTCTTCCTCTAAGAATTTAGGGTATTCTGGATGTCTAACAAATGGCATGTGGGCATTAAGAATAAAACCGATTGAACTTTTTGCTTTTGCCTTCATTAATTTTTGCCTCTTTTATCTAGATTATCAAACAATTCATGAATAGGAGATGAGTCAACCATAACTCCCCCCTTTGTTACAAGTGAAGAAAACATGAGATGAAACGCTTGCTCATCTTCATGAAGAAGATGTGGGTGTTGTGAATAATATGAAGTACACGTTTTCACAATATTTGAAGAGCATAAAATTCCACTTTCATCAGATGAATCAATGTAATGAAGTGAAACAAAATAAGATTTTCCTTTTTCAGGTAAATTCACATTCCAAGAAATATCATCATTTCCAACACTGATATCAAAACTATCTACAATAGTTTTATCATCATCACATTGGTTAACTCGAAGGAAAAAAGAGACTGTTTTACTATTTTTTGTCATTTTTTCCATCTCAGATGGGCAGACACTCCAATAGGCATGAGCCCATGAGGGATCTTTTAATAAGAGGTGAATCGATGTTTCACTATAGACATCAGGTAAGTCAACAACACCAGGAAGCTCTCCAACCTCATACTCACTAGGTTCATCAACTAAGGAAGCCATAAATCTTTTTTGAGTTGAAGGAGAATAGAGGGCACTCATCGTAGGTAATCCTCTGCCAAATTCATCATAAAAATCGTGTAGGGCTTCAACCAAGTCTTCTTGATTTAGTTGATCGGCTCCTTCTATGCCATGCTTAATCGCGATATAACGTAATTCAGTTATTGATAAAGCTTCAATATTGGGGATGATCATATGCACTCCTATCTTGTATCGACAAAGAAATGTACCATTACAATCACTTATGTTAGAGAATTCACCTTAAAGTGTCAACACAACATGTATATGTAAAGGGGGCATATTCCTATCTGCTACTATGTCTATATGCTCTACAACAATGAGGTAGAAAGGTTTATTAATACACCATATGCATCCATCTTACGAGCATGATGAACTAACACGTAATCATGATAAAAACCAGCTATTACATGTGCACTGATCCCTTTATCAGCTCATGCTTTTGAAATAATTGCAGTAAAACCAACATTTTTTAAGAGATGAGAATACTTCTAGAGCGATACGAGATCACTCTTATTTATATACAAGGGTACCTAGTTAAGCCCTTTTGATTGTAAGAATTAAAGTTATTCCCCTTTTTTCCTTGATTATTGCACATGGAGTGATTGAGGAAATGCTTTCATCGACACTCTCAATAGCGTACCTTTGATCAATACAGGTGTGACTTCATATTTTGAACAAGTAATTGAAGGATTTCTTCACCTTTATATTTCTCAAAAACGCCCTCCTTATACGTGAATTTTCATTAAAACTATTGCATATTCTAGGCCCTTAGTTTTACTCTATTACCA
>CAYVRR010000017.1:0-36222 GCA_964453215.1 uncultured Spirochaetaceae bacterium
TTTGGACTAAAGAGAACACAACAATCTTCATAGGGCAAAATAGATGTTTCAAAGGTTCCAATAGTGCGACTTACCCGTATGATCTCCTCTTTATCGAGTCCAATGAGGGGCCTAAGTACAAGTAAAGAAGAAGCATGGTCAGTAAATGAGAGAGCTTCTATGGTTTGACTCGCAACTTGGCTTAATGCTTCTCCTGTAATAATTGCTTTACAGTTATTGTTTGTTGCAACTATGTTCGATATCTCCATCATCGCTTTTCTCATCAAAAGAGTGTGCTCTTCTATTCTACCCCGCTCCTTGATTTCTAATTGAAGATGAGTAAATGGGATAATATGTAATCTAATACCTTCAAGATATGGGTTTAGTATTTTAGCTAAAGTAATCACCTTCTCTTTAGCTTCATCACTTGTGTAGGGGTATGAGTGAAAATAGATAGCTTCTTGATGGAGACCCCTTTTTGCCATATAAAAAGCAGCAACAGGGGAGTCGATTCCACCACTAAGCATGAGCATAGCCCTTCCTGCAGATTTTACAGGCAATCCTCCAAGTCCCTTTACTTCATATGGATAAATATAGGCTTTATCCCTTACCTCTATTTTCACCACACAGTCAGGGTTATGAACATCAACTCGTAAGCTTTCATATGCTTCTAATAGGTGATGGCCCACTTCTCGACTTATTGCATATGAGTCAAAGGGGAACGATTTATCTCCCCTCACTGTCTCAATTTTAAATGTTTTTATCTCTTTTGGCCTCTTATCATCACTCATGATAGCTATAGAAGATTCTATGATGGCACTCATCTCTTTTTCACAGGAAATAGCTGGAGAGTAAGCAACAATTCCAAAGGTTGTGCTTAGAACATGATAGACATGTTCTATGGGACAAGAGGGTTCTACTTCAAGATACATTCTCCCTTTTTGTTTCACTAATCTATTTGAATAAGGTTTTAGCTTATATTTTATATTTGTTTTTAGGGTTGACTCAAAGTGAGTTCTGTTTTGTTTTTTTAGAGATATTTCTCCAAGTCGAATGACAAATAGGTGTGCTTTCATATATATATCCTTACTGCCTTACTATTTCTTTTATTATTTTTTCTATTGCGTTACAAAGATCAATAATATCTTGTTCTTTGTGGTGGTGACTATAAGAGATTCTAAACGCCCCTTTGAGAAGGTTTGGCCTAAAACCTGTTATAAGAGTGTGGAAAGGGTCCCCCGAATGGGTGTTATTGGAACAAGCAGAGGTGGAAGAGACACAAAACCCTGCATCATCGAGAACTCGAGTGATAACACGCGATGGGATAAAAGGGGATGAGAGTGTTATAATTGAATCAACATACTCACGATTATTCACTCGTAGAATTTCAAGGTGAGGAATCTTTTTCACCCTCTCTACTAATAAGGAGTTAAGCTTGTTACGGTGAATAAGAGTTGAAGTAAGGGGGGAGAGAGTCTCTTCTAGGCTGTAGTTAAAAGCACTAATTCCTGGAATATTCTCTGTTCCTCCCCTCATCCCCATTTCCTGATTTCCTCCTCTACTGAGAGGTTTTAATAAAGAGTTCTCCTTTAGGTACAACAAGCCAACACCGAGTGGCCCCTCTATTTTATGAGCGCTCATACTTAGTGAGTCAACTCCTAGATCCTTTATAGAGAATTTCATTTTTCCAATAGCTTGAGCTGAATCAACATGGTGATGAATTTTTGTCCCAAATTGATCCTCTTTTTCTTTAATTATTTTTTGAATCTCACCTATTGGTTGTACACTTCCAAATACATTGTGCACGAAAAGGGTTATTACCATGAGGGTCTCTTTTGTGATACTCATGGTTAGATGTTCTAAGTCTATAAACCCATTAGGTGCTTTTACCCACACCCATTCAAAGCCCCGCTCTTCAAAAAAGACCCTATATTGACTAATGGAAGGGTGTTCAAGGGCACTCACTACAATTCTCCCTTTCCGTCTTTTCCAAAGAAGGGAGTTTAATACAATTGAATTTGATTCAGTTGCACCACTTGTGTAGATAACAGAGGATAAAGGGATATCTAAAAGGGTACTCGTTTTTTCTCTTTGTGTTTCTGCTTGCCTTTTGGAAATTTTACCTAATGAGTGAATGCTTGAAGGGTTTGCTCTATACTCTTTCGCACTTTGTGTGTATGCATTAATTGCCCCTTCACTCATTTGTGTGGTACTAGCCACATCAAAATAGTGATTTATCATAGGTTGTATTCTCCTAAAATTTGTAGTGTTATACAAGTAGGTACCTTGTGTGAATTAAAGATAATAGGTATATACTCTCTATATGGAAAAAATATTTGACTGTCAATTACAAAACACCACTACTACGATCTCATTTTCTCACACTATAGAGGAAGTGATTGATGAAATTAATTCATTCCATCAGAAAAAGCTCTTTATTGCTGATGAGAACACAGTGAAATTTATCTCACATCAAGATAATGTAGTGCTCTTGTCATGTGGAGAGAGTGCTAAGAATATTGACTCTGTAATCAATATTGTGAAAGAGGCAAAATTAAGAGGCTTTAATAGAGATGATACTTTTGTTGCAGTGGGGGGAGGGGTTATTTGTGATATCACAGCCTTTGCTGCTTCTTTATATATGAGGGGCTGTAATGTTGTATTAATTCCAACAACACTCCTAGCTCAAGTAGATGCCTCGGTTGGGGGAAAAACTGGTGTAGATTTTGAAAATAGTAAAAATTTCATTGGAACATTTTATCCAGCAACACATGTGTACATCAGTGTAGATACCCTTTCCTCCCTTTGTGACAAAGAGTTTAAAAATGGGTTAGGGGAGGTTTTAAAACATGCCCTACTTAGTTCTAATCAAGATCTTTACCATTTTTTACTATCTGAAAAAAATAAGATACTACAACGAGAAAAACACGTTCTTCTTGATATGATATACCAATCTCTAGAAGTGAAGATATCATATATAGAGAGAGACCCAAAAGAGATGTTAGGAATTCGAGATGCACTCAATCTTGGCCACACTTTTGCTCATGCCCTTGAATCTGTTGGAAACTTAACTCAATTTTCTCACGGAGAGGCTGTTGCGTGGGGAGTTGTGAAGTCCCTTATTGTTGGTCAGCATATTGGACTAATTGATAAAACCTTTGCTTCTACCTATATTCGTTTATTTGATGAATATGAGTTTGATGTAACTCATCGAGTTACTGATATCCCCTTATTTTTAGCTTCTTTAAAGCAAGATAAGAAAATTCGAAACAATTTGGTTCGCTTCATTATTATGAAAGGGCAAGGAGAGCCTCTTTTGCTCCCATTAGAAAAAGAGGTAATAATTCCATTTCTTTAGAATTGATCAAAAAGACGAAGCATCTGATCAAACTTCTTTTTAATTAACTTTGACTCATTGGGAAAAGAGAGAGGGGAGACTTCATCAACTAATTGTCCTAATGCATACAGTGAGATATCGAGTGCATCGAAGGCATTTTTGTTTGCTTCAAAACGGTAATAGCCATTCCCCTTTGTATCAAGAAGAACAAAATGGAGAGTTCTACTCATCTTTTTTACATGTGTGAGAGATAAGAGGAGGTCGAGGTGTTTTACAAGGGCAGTTGGTGAGTAACTTGAAAAACCCCCCTTAGGAATCTCTTCAACAATCGGTTTTGCTTCATCAACAAGGAGTGCAACTTGTGCGATTTCAATTAAAGATGAGCCAAAGTGGATAAATGAATCGTGAAAGAGAATAGACGCGAGTGTTTTTTTTATCTTATTGTTACCACTATGTAATTTAGGATAGAGATATTTGACATCAGAAAGTGGAATGATAGCAATCTGTTTCTTCCCCTTTTTTGAATTCATAACGGGGTAGGGTGTACCAAATATGTTTATTGTGTTTGGTTCATTTATCTCCCCTTTCCCTTTTTTAGTTGCCTCTTTTTTTGCCCCTTTTGGTGCACTCTTATTATGTAAGTCTTTTCGTAAGGTGGGATGTATTTGATCGAGCCACTCTTTTTTTAATGGAGAGACACTACGAGCATACATTTTGCTCGTCATAACAATCTCTCCAGCTAATAAATACATGGGAAGTTGTTTGAACCAAGAAGAGCCTGGGTGAATAAATATTTTCTCTGCAGTTGCACTGTGATACATATTTCTTGAATCTTTTTGACACACAAACTGAATTAATCCAGAGGCAAGACAAATGAGAAAGTCTTTTTTACTCCCCCCCTTTGTGAGAGGGATGCCAAAGGAGCTCACTATTTGGCCAAGTTGTTCATGTACATGGACTATTTCCATCATTGATGGAAAATCTAAATAATTCTTTTTACAATACGCTTCTTTCTCTTTTAAACTATTTTTTCTCTCTAGTTCATGAAAGATTGTGAGATAGGAGATGAAATCTCCATCTTCATTTTGAAAAGCTTGATGTGCAGCACGTGCTTCATCTATGTTATCGGGAGGGAGGAAGAAGGGTGTTTTACTTGAAATAAAAGCAACTGCAATTAATACTTCATCAAGAACTTGTACATAATTGAGCATAGCTTCTACTATGACCCTCGAGTGACGAGGTGAGAGGGGGAAGTGGACCATATACTCACCCACTTTTGTGAGGTGACGAGATGAATCAATTGCACCAATGAATGTAAGAGTCTCCTGGGCACTTTTAATAGCACTTTGTTTTGGTTTTGTGATAAATGGAAATTTTTCATATTCATAAATGGCAAGTTCTGACATTCTTAATACAACTTCAGAGAGGTCAACTCGTAAAATTTCTTCTAAACCAAACTGAGGTCGTAGGGTATAATCTTTCTCACTATATAATCTATAACACTCACCAGGACTTGTTCTTCCAGCTCTTCCAGATCGCTGTTCACAGGATGATCTACTTATTGGCAGTGTGATGAGGGAGGAGGTGAAATCTTTTTGGTTATAGTAGTTCATCTTCGCAATTCCTGAGTCTATAACTGTTTTAATTCCATCAATTGTAACACTTGTTTCTGCAATGTTTGTCGCTATAACTACTTTTGTTTTGTTTTTTGGTGTAGGAATAAAAACTCTCTCTTGCTCCTCCTTAGAAAGTCGACCATAGAGGGGGTAGATAGTGAGTTTGTGTTTTACTGAACTCATTTCTAATTGACGCATACAGGTTTTAATATCTGCTTCCCCTGGTAGGAAGATGAGGATATCACCTGAAGTTGAAGTGACATTGTGAATAACGATGTTTTCAATAACATCAAATATTTCATACCTATCTCTTGGATTAGAGAGGGGTTTGTAGTGAATGTCTACAGGGTGGATTCTTGCTTGAATACTAATAATTGGAGCTTTGTTGAAAAAATCACTAAACACTTTTGTATTAATAGTAGCTGATGAAACTATTACTTTAAAATCTTTTCTCTCATGTATAATATTCAATAAGAGTCCTAATACAAAATCTATATTTAGAGATCTCTCGTGTGCTTCATCAACTAAAATTACAGAATATTGACTAAGGAGTGGATCTGCTTTTAATTCCATAAGCAGTATTCCATCTGTCATTATCTTCAATCGTGTTCGAGGGGTAGTGGTATCACTAAATCTCATTTTATAGCCAACAAAGGTTTCTTTATCATCAATTTGTTTCTTGATGAAATCACACACTGACAAGGTAGCAATACGACGAGGTTGGGTAACACCTACCATTTTTTCATCTGTGTAGCCACTTTCGTGGAGGATGAGGGGAATTTGAGTCGTCTTTCCACTTCCGGTTGGACTTTCTACGACGACAACTTGATGATCTTTAAGGGCATCAAGTATTTCTCCTCTATGTTGATACACTGGGAGGTGTTGCATGGTAAACATATTATTTATAGCCCTTCTTGTATAGTTGCCTCAATTGAAGAAAACGATGTATGGGTAGAATCAGTGCGAGAAGTGAGGTTTCGTAATATATACTCTTGCCCCTCTTTTATAAATAATCCAAAGGGAATATTATTTTGTTCAGCATATTTAAACTGAGCATTCATTTTTTTCACTTGTAGGTAGAGATCAACTCGAATTCCTGATGCCCTAAGCCTTTGGGCACCTTGTTGGTATTGATGTTGCATTGAATTATCTGTATTAAAGATAATCACATCGGCACTTGAGTTTTTCTCTAGAAATGGACTTCCTAACTCTTCAAGTGCACTAAGAAGCCTATCAAGACCAATGGAGGAGCCAACTCCAGGGAGCTTCTCTTTTGTATAAAGGGATGCTAAATCATTATAACGCCCCCCAGAACAGACAGAGCCAATACTTGGCAGGTCATTTAAAAATGTCTCATATACAATCCCAGTGTAGTAATCGAGTCCACGAGTAATTGATGGGTCTATTTTGATATTCTGAGCAACATTTGCTTCTTGTAGTGATGAATATATCTCTTTTAATCGAATAGAGCTTTCACACTTCCCACCTGCCTCTTTTTCAAGGCGATCAATCGTCATAAAAGCTTCTTCTCCCTCTATTGGGGTAATGAATGTGATAATTTTTTTTGCTTTTTCTCTATCAGCAATGATATCAACAAGGAGTGAAATAGTCTCCTCTTCTCCAATTTTACGAAGTTTATCTACGACTCTAAGAATTTCGACACTGTGAGGGGTAAGATTATGATGATCTAAAAAGGCATTAAATAATCCTCTGTGGTTTATATGAATAGAGAAATTATCTATATAAAGAGCTGTAAAAGATGAATTCATCATCGTGATGATTTCAACATCACTGTTCACATTATCGATCCCTACAATATCAAAATCACACTGATAAAACTCTCTGTATCTCCCTTTTTGAGGGTTTTCACCCCTCCACACTTTGTTAATGTGGTAGCGCTTAAAGGGAAGAGCTAATTCATTATAATGATTAGCCATAAAGCGGGCAAAAGGGACAGTGAGGTCAAACCTCAGGGCAACATCTCGTCCCCCGTTATCTGCAAAGTGGAAGATTTGTTTATCTGTTTCTCCCCCCCCCTTTCCAAGGAGTACTTCAGTGTATTCAAGTGCTGGGGTATCTATTGGGACGAACCCAAATGAAGAAAAAGTTGCCTCAAGAATAGAAATAATTTGCTTTTTTACAATTTCTTGAGAGGGAAGTGAATCACGAAAACCTTTAAGTACTTTACTTTGAATCATCTAAAGTGTAGCTCCTGTTGCATTTTTTACTAATTTAGTATACTAATTTTATTGTAAACAAATCCTGTACAAACTGCAATAAGATAACCTACATAGGACTACTGAATGCGAACACGTTACAAAAAAGATCATCTGGGAGTAAATGTTCCAATTGCGAATGTATATGACCAACAAGAGCACCACATTAGAGTTGAAGATGTTGATACAGACGCATTATTTATTATTAAAAAATTGCAATCAACAGGGGCTGCTGCCTATATTGTAGGGGGTGCTGTAAGAGATTTACTCCTTAAAAAAAGACCAAAAGATTTTGATATAGCAACTTCTCTTTCTCCCCGTCAAGTGCAAAAACTCTTTTATAATGCGAGAGTTATTGGTAAACGCTTTAAGCTTGTTCACATTATGTACAGGGATAAACTAATAGAAGTCTCCACCTTCCGCTCTGGTGTAGAAAACCCAACTCACCCATCAGATATTTATGGCTCAATAGAACAAGATGCAAAAAGGAGGGATTTTACCTTAAATTCCCTCTACTACAACCCCGTTGATGGGAGGATTCTTGATTTCAATAAAGCTATGATTGATATTAATAAAAAAAGAATTAAATCAATTTTGCCTTTAAATGAGAGTTTCATTGAAGATCCTGTGAGGATGATACGGGCTATTAAGTACTCAGTAACTACCTCCTTTACCCTCTCTTTTGATGTGAAGCGGGCAATTAGAAGAGACAAGGTGAACTTAAGTAGAGTTAGTAGTAGTAGAATTACAGAAGAAGTGATGAAAATTCTTGGCAGTGGCTCTTCATCTCTCATATTTGAACAATTACAAAAACATAAAATTCTTATCTATATACTTCCATCTATTTCACTCTCCTCATCGTTTCCATCTGTTATTTCATCCCTTGCCACCTTAGATACGAGCGTTGCTCAGGTGCACTCTGGCTTAACTGATAGTGTGGAGCGTAGTGAGATGATAGAAGCCCTTGTTTCGCCCCTTGTATCGTTGCATAGAGAGGGGGAAGAGGAGGATAAAGAGTATTTTAGTCGTATGTTTTCTCTCATCAAAGAACTTATCCATCCTATCACCCCAGCAAACTATGATATTGAGCAGTGTTGTGCCTCAATTTTGAAAGAACATGGGTGTGTGGTGTTAAGTTCTTGGTATAAAGCAAGAAAGCCAGTATATATACCGGGTAGGGCGATTAAAGGTAAAAAAACTAAAAAATATGTGAGACCACCAAGGATGAAGCGGGGTTCAAGAAATAAGAAAAATCCCTCTTAACCCCACTCTTCAATCTCTAAGTTTACCCCTGCAACAAATATTCCCCCATATTTCTCTAATGACTCTCCAATATAATCTTGTAATTCTTTAAGAGTTGAAGCTATTTGGTGTTTCATAGGAACTCGTAGCTTCACTGTAAGGTTGTACCCTTCAGGATCTATCCTTACACTCACTTTTTTCACCTTTATCATGTGGTCAAACTCATCAAGGGTATGGATCACCATTTGTGTAAGGGCTGCTTCACTCATCGTGATTTTCCCATATTTACTAAATTCAGGACGTACAATAGTTTTTTCAAAAGCCCTTTGTTTTTTCCAAGGTAGTTGAGTCTTGTTTTTAAAGAAGACTCTCATTGAATCATAGACAATTTGTGGGTAATTACGGGTAATTTCAATAGTAGGGACAGGAATTACATGCTTACCTTCTGTGAACCTAATTCGCATTGCAGTTTCAATTTCTTCTTTTGATGCAATATCTTCAATTCTAAATATCTTCTCAGGTTCTGGGAGTTTGAGACGAGAAGCAATCTTATAGACCATTTTATCACTTGTGCCTATGATCATGATTCGATGATATTTCTCTTTTTGAAGAGCAGCAACAGTCTCTCTCATATGATCGTCATCATCAAATAGAGCTGTTTTTACAGCAGTGAGAAAATTTTGTTCCCTCTTTGCAGACCTTCCTGCAATGAAGCGGTCCCCTTTTATTAAGAGTCCATCATCGATTAATAATTCGATATTATGCTTTTGAGCAACGAGTTTGGATCTAAAACTTTTGCCAGTTCCGCTCTTTCCTACCAAAGCGTATACTTTCACCCCTTTTAGTTTCCAAAAAACGTAACGGAAAATACGGTTCATGTTTACTGTTATACCCTTTTTCAGTTACAATAGAAAGACGTTGTAGCAAGAACCTATTATTTGTTGTATACATAATAGGAGTTATTTTTACGCCTCACGATAAGGAGTTATTCAACATGCATAAAATGTCGACTTTTCGAAAGGGTGGTGTCCACCCAGACGGAATGAAACAATTGAGTCAGCATCAATCAGTTGAGAATTTACCTCTCCCCTCTGAATTGATCATCCCCTTGAGTCAGCACTTAGGAGCCCCAGCTACTCCCTTAAAAGAGAAGGGAGATTCAATAGTGATGGGAGAAAAGATTGGAGAAGCATCATCTTTTATCTCAGCAGATATCCACGCACCTTTAAGTGGAGTTATCACTGAAATACGAGAAGTGACCCTCATGAATAGCATTACCTGTAATGCATATGTGGTGAAAGTAGATGAAGAAAATCCAACTATAGATTTTACCCGTACCTACCCATATAAAGATCTAAGTAGTAGTTCTCTTATCACATTGGTAAAAGATCTCGGTATTGTTGGAACTGGGGGGGCAACCTTTCCCACCCATGTAAAACTATCTGTTCCTAAGGGTAGGCATGTCGATAACTTGGTTATCAATGGGGTAGAGTGTGAACCATACCTTACAAGTGACCACCGCCTTATGCTTGAAAAGGCTGATGAGGTGATAGAAGGCATTCTTATTGCAGCTCAAATTGTTCAACCAAAAAATATTATCATTGGAATTGAAAATAATAAAAAAGATGCAATTATACACTTAAGAGAGAGAATTGCAGAGAAAGGGCACCCAATTAAAGTGGTTGCTTTAAAAGTAAAATATCCTCAAGGAGATGAAAAACAACTCCTTAAAGCAACTATAAAAAGAGAAATCCCATCAGGAAAACTTCCGCTCGATGTTGGGGCAGTTGTACTTAATGTGGGAACAATCTTTGCACTCTATGAAGCTGTAGTTTTTCATAAACCTCTTATTGATAGAATTGTTACAGTAAGTGGAGATGCTCTTCATGAGAAAAAAAATGTGAGATGTCCTGTTGGAACAAAAATAGCTGACCTTATCGCTTACTGTGGTGGTGTGAGTGAGAAGGTGGAGAAAATGGTTGCAGGAGGCCCTATGATGGGCTTTGCCTTCTACAATGATCAAATCCCTATTATAAAAGGGACAAGCGGCATCTTAGCTCTTCCCTCTCCTAAAAGGGCAATGCAAACTGCCTGTATTTCATGTGGAAAATGTGTTGCAGTGTGTCCTATGGGTTTACAGCCAACAAGACTATATCGTCTTATTGAGAATAGAGAATATGAAAAAGCAATGAAGTTGAATCTCATGGATTGTAAAGAGTGTGGATGTTGTTCATTTATATGTCCAGCTAGTTTACCTTTAGTCCATGGTATGAAACTTGGAAAAAAATTGGGGAGGAAGTAAGTGGAATTACCTAAGCTTATTGTTTCATCGTCACCTCACGCACACTCGAAGAATTCTACATCATCAATTATGTGGAATGTTTCTATAGCACTCCTACCTGCTTCTCTTTGGGGAATCTATGTATTTGGATTTAGAGCCCTTGTAGTGTTAGTAGTTAGTATTGCTAGTAGTGTATTAGTTGAGTGGGCACTGTTGAAGGTGAGTAAAGATGCGAGTATAAAGGATGGCTCTGCGTTTCTCACAGGACTCCTTATTGGGATGAATATGCCAGTTGATGTGGCAATTGTTGTCCCAATAATAGCTTCAGCGTTTGCAATATTTGTTGTGAAGTGGTCATTTGGGGGCCTTGGCGCAAACTGGATGAACCCAGCATTAGCTGGAAGGGTATTTGTCTTTTTCTCATTTACAGGATTAATGAATACCTATCGTCTTCCAAAAACTTTAGCTCCTTACGCAACAGATTCTTTTAGTGGTGCAACTTATCTTAGTGAAATCAAGATGGCTGTTACCGATAATGTTGCCCCACTTATGAATTCAACTGAAATTTTAGAAGCAACACAATATCCATCAACCCTTTTTGCACAACAGGTGAGTGGTTTTTTTGCTAATCTTAATATTAATGTAAGTAGGCATACCGTTGATGCATTTTTTGGAAATATTCCAGGATGTATTGGGGAAGTTTCTGCGTTTCTCTTACTTCTTGGTGGAATATATATGATGATAAAAAAAATTATCACATGGCATATTCCCATCTCTTTCTTAGGCTCTTTTGCCCTTTTTGCCTATGTGTTTGGTGGTATACCAAATTCAGGAGGCCTCTTTAGTGGAGACGTTATTCTTCCCCTTTTTAGTGGTGGAATGATTCTTGGTGCTGTGTTTATGGCAACAGATATGGTAAGTAGTCCAGTTACCCATAAGGGGATGATTATTTATGGGGTAGGAATTGGATTTTTTACCTTCCTTTTACGCTATTTTGGCTCTCTTCCTGAATCAGTCTCCCTCGCTATTTTATTGATAAATATCTTTGTTCCAACCATTGATCGCTATATCATGCCAAAGCGTTTTGGAGAAGTTATTAAACAACCTAAGAAGAAGAAAGAGGTGAAAGCATGAAGAAAACGATAATTACTGGAATCACCTTAGCCCTCATTGCAGCTGTTGCAGCCGCCTCTCTTGCCATCATCAATTCAGTTACAGCTCCTGTAATTGCCGATTATGAAGCTCAGGTTGTCCTAAATACATTAAGTGAAGTTGCTCCTAATTATGATATTAAAGATAAAGTTGAAGTGAGTGATGAACTTTCAGTTGTAGCCTACTATCCAATTCATAAAGAGGATGTGTTAGAGGGATATATCTTGAGTCTTGTTGGAAATGGATATGGGGGTACATTTAACCTGATGGCCTCATACAAAATAGATGGAAGTGTGATTGATGCACGGCTCCTTTCTAACAGCGAAACTCCTGGTCTTGGTAAGAAAGCTGAAAAGGCAGAATATATGGAAAAGTTTATAGAAACAGGATCAACTGGAAATCCAATTCCTATAAAGAAAGGGGATTTAGATAAAGATGAAGCAGATAGTATTGGTGGAAGTACCATTACATTCAGTGCTATTGCTAAAACTCTTGAAGCTGGATCTATCTATGTTACACAAAAAGGGGGTAAGTAATGGCTGAAAACAAATTAGCTATAGTAACCAAAGGGCTCTTTAAAGAAAACCCCGTATTTATATTAATGTTAGGTCTCTGTCCTGTCCTTGGTGTTACGACTCAAGTAATTAATGCTCTTGGAATGGGGGCTGGAGTTATATTTGTATTGGTGTTTTCAAACATCTTTGTATCTTTGTTAAAAAATATCATCCCACCAAGTGTGCGTATCCCCTCTTATATTGTAATCATTGCTGCATTTGTAACGATTGTAGAGATGGTAATGCATGCTTATGCTCCTAGTATATATGCTTCTTTAGGGATCTTTTTACCACTCATTGTAGTAAATTGTATTATTTTAGGAAGGGCAGAAGCCTTTGCAAATAAAAACACTATTGTCGATTCATTTCTCGATGCAATAGGGATGGGCGTTGGCTTTACCCTCGCACTCATTCTCATTGCCCTTATTCGAGAAGTCTTTGGTTCTGGCACCATAACCCTCATTGCTGTTGGTGGGTTTGATGGAGTTATTAAAATACCTCTTTTATACACCTACCCAGTGAGAATATTAACACTAGCTGCGGGTGCCTTACTATTAATGGGGTATTTGAAAGGATTTTTTGTCTGGTTTTCACATAGGAAAGGGGGAGAAGCATTATGATATATATTGGACTATTTATTACCTATATTTTTATCAACAACTTTATATTAACTCAATTTTTAGGAATTTGCCCCTTTATAGGAGTCTCTAAAAATAGTGAATCTGCTATTGGTATGGGGATGGCTGTAACATTTGTAATGGGTATTGCCTCTATTATTACCTATTTGGTCTATAACTTCCTATTAGTACCTTTAGATCTTACCTACTTACAAACGTTGAGCTTTATCTTAGTAATTGCCTCTTTAGTGCAGTTTGTTGAGATGGTGATTCAAAAAAACTCCCCCTCTTTGTATCAGGCATTAGGTATTTTCCTTCCCCTCATTACAACTAACTGTGCAGTTCTTGGTATTGCTTTAATTAATATTACAAGTGGATATAATTTGATGCAAAGTTTTGTTGCTGGAGTTGCAGCAGGTCTTGGGTTTACCCTTGCCCTTGTATTAATGAGTAATATTAGAGAGCGTCTTGATCTATATCCTGTAAGAAAGGCTTTTCGAGGTGTCCCTATTGCTTTTATAAGTGGTGGTTTAATGGCTCTTGCTTTTATGGCATTTGATAAATCACTATTAACCAATCTTTTAGGATAGTATTGTTATGAATATATTATATGCGTTTTTAATTATTGCCTCTCTCGGTCTTGCCCTCGGTGTGGGCTTAGCAGTTGCAGCAAAGAAATTTGCGGTAAAAAAAGATGCACGAGCTGAACTAATTAATGAGGTTCTACCCGGAGCAAACTGTGGAGCTTGTGGATATCCTGGGTGTGCAGGATATGCTGATGCTTTGTCAAAAGGGGAAGCTGAAAATGGGCTGTGTAGCCCAGGGGGAGCAAAAACCACCAAAGCAGTTGCAGATATTCTCGGTGTTGACTCTAGTGGTGTAAGTGAGAAAATGGTAGCTTTTGTCCATTGTAAAGGGCATGAGGGGGTGAGTAAACAAGATTATGAGTATATGGGTATTACAGAGTGTAATGCAGCTCATATGTTGTTTAAAGGAGAGGCAAGCTGTAAATATGGGTGTCACCACCTTGGCACGTGTATGAGTGTGTGCCCAACAGATGCTATCTATAGAGATGAAATTGGTAACATTGTTGTTAATCCTGAACTCTGTATTGGATGCAAAAAATGTACCCTTGTGTGTCCCACCCAGGTAATAAAGATGATTCCCTACCGTGGAACTCATGTGGTTGCCTGTAACAATAGAGATAAAGGGGCTGTGGTAAGAAAAATCTGTAGCGTTGGATGTATTGCCTGTAAAATATGTGAAAAGAAATTTCCCTTAAGTGGATGTGTTGTGACAGACAATTTATCTGTAATAGATTATTCTGTATCTAATGAAGAAATTGAAGGAGCAGCTGCTGCCTGCCCCACAAAGTGTATTATTGCAGCTCATTAAGGTATATATAGTATGATATGTGGTGCATACAGCCAAATAGCTCCAGGAACTCCCAATTTCATGATGGAAAGCCTTCTTAGTGAGGTCTATAAACCTGTACTCACCTATATGTATCAAAACCCAGGTATGAAGCTTCACCTCTTCTTACCTGGGCATGTTCTTGAATGGTTAGAATTGTATCATCCTGAAATAAACATGCTCATTGCTGATTTAGTTAAAAAAGAGCAACTTGAGATGTTAACAGGGGCCTACTATCAACCACTATTATCACTACTTCATCCAAAAGATAGATCGAGCCATATTGAAGCAACAACGACATTTATTAGGAAAAGATTTGGTAAAAGACCTAAAACTGTGTGGTTGTTTAATCAAATGTGGTCTCCAAACTTTGTAACAACCCTCAATTTGTGCTCAGTTGATAGACTCCTCATTTCAACCTATAACACATCTACTCAAAACTCATATATACATGAACCGTTTGTAATGCACGACATTGGTAAGACAATTGAAGTTTTTCCTATTAATCATCAATTTGAAGAGCTTTTTGACAAATTTAGAACAAAGAAGATAACCTATGATGAATTACAATCTACTATCTCATCAATTGACCTTACCCTCTCATCTAAAACAGATGTCGTTATGCTCAACCTTGATCACCTCTATGGATCATGTAATACAAATAAAGGGTCACATACACCCCTCTCTCTTTTTGAACTGGTCTGTAAGAAAATAGAGTCTGGTTCCAAAAAATCTCAACTTTTAAACAGTATGCCCCTTTGGGAGCATGCTCACAAAAAAGGGTATCTCCTTACCGGTTGGTATGGGCATGACTCAATGCGACACGATTTAATGTGTGTAAATGAGATGCTCACTACATATAAGGAATTACAACACCTCTATGGGAGACTGATGTATGTCTCTGAACTCGCTCGACTCTATAAAAAAAATAAAGATGTGAGAAAAAGAGTTGAGAATTTGATTATGAAAAGTCAAAGTGGAGGCCCTTTTGTATTAGATGCTTCGGGTGGATGTTACCGTTTAGAATATCGTCAATATATATATAAACACTTAAATGAAGCAGAGAAATTAATTAGTCAATATGAAGCTGTCAGTTATCCCAGAGAAGCAGATATTGATATGGATGGACATAATGAAGTCATCTTAAAAAGTAGAAATCTCCTTGCCATTATTAATAGTAAGGGGGGAGTGTTAAATGAACTTAATTACCTTACCACTGGGTGGAATTATGGAGATACATTTAGTGGCTCAAAAGATGATCACACCCAATCAACTCTTTTAGATATTGAGAAGGGGAGTGTTCAACCTCTCTTTAATGATGTTCTTCTATCCTCCTCATTTTCTGATATAAGTAGATATCAAAAAAGGGATGGGTTTGATACAGCTCAATTTTATTGGGATGTAGAATTAGATGAAAAGGGGGGAGCTCTTTCTTGTAAACTTGAAGTTGAGAATGCCCCCTCATCTATTGGCCACCTTACTATAGAAAAAACATATCAATTAAAAAGTAGTTCAGTTGTAGCTAAGTACACAATTACAAACAGTGGAGCCACACAATCTAAGGGGAGTGTTGCCACTGAAATGAATATTTCACTTGGACTTAGTGATAGGCAAAAACGGCTATATACGGTAGAAAAGAGTAGAAATAGAATATTGCATGATGAAAATAAAGTCTTTGCAAATCTAAATAATTTTAGAATATCTGATGAATATAATAAAACAATGTTATCTATTGCCACCGACACACGCTTCACCTTATTAAAAGATGATTGTATTGTAGATATTGAGACAATGATGGGAAAAGAATCTTTGTACCAATATTCCCTCTTTTTATTACATTTTCCTTTTGATTTAAAAAGTGGTGAATCGAAAACGTGGACAATCGGATGGCGCCTTGAAAAAAGGGCAATAAAACAACTAAAGAAGGAGTTTGCATGAATTTAACAGAACAACATATATTTGACACAATAAAAGAGGAAGCCTTTGATGTATGGAGGGGACTTTGACCCCACTGCATTACAAGTAAAGATAGAAGAGTTAGAGAATGAGACCCTTAAAGTCGATTTTTGGAATGATAAAACTCGAGCAGAACAAGTCTTTAAAGAGCTCAATGATATTAAAGAAACCTATATCCCATGGAAAGAATTAATTGATGACATTATAAATGTTGATGAACTCATTACACTCTATAGTGATGAAGATGATGAAGAGATCGAAAAAGAAGTTGTTGAGCAGATCCTTGCTATAGAGAATGTATATAGACCTTTAAGACTAAAGACCCTTTTATCTGGAAAATATGATAAAAATGATTGTTTTTTATCAGTTCACTCTGGAGCTGGTGGAACAGAAGCGTGTGACTGGGCAAGTATGCTCATGAGAATGTATTTACGCTGGTGTGAAAGAAATGGATTTACAGTAGATATTGTTGACCTTCAGGAAGCTGAAGGGGGGGTGAAATCTGTTACCATGCACGTAAAAGGTTCATACGCATATGGGTACTTGCAAGGAGAAGCTGGAGTACATCGACTCGTACGCATTAGCCCATTTGATTCAAACAAACGTCGTCACACCTCATTTACCTCAGTATATACTTCTCCTGTGATAGAAGATGATCTTGATATTCAAATTGACCCCTCTGAAATTAGAATTGATACCTACCGAGCTGGGGGTGCTGGAGGGCAACACGTAAATAAAACAGACTCAGCTGTACGAATCACCCACCTTAAAACAGGAATTGTTGTTGCCTGTCAAAATGAGAGAAGTCAACATATGAACAAAGCTGTTGCGATGAAAGTTCTCACAAGCCGGTTATATGAATATTATAAAGAGGAGCAAGAGAAAGAACATGCTGAGTATGCTGTTGAGAAAAAAGGGATCTCTTGGGGAAATCAGATAAGATCATACGTTTTTCAACCCTACACAATGGTAAAAGATCATAGGACAAATGAGCAGGTAGGAAATATACAAGCGGTGATGGATGGAGATATTTCATCTTTTATAGAGTCATACTTACAATGGGCTCAAAGTGAATAATGAAGGGAGTTATTGTTGGTAAAAAAGAGTTGCTACATCGGTTTCTTATTTCTCTTATTATCACATATTCTCTTTGCAACTCCCAATTATACTATTGGAATTATCGTCGTGAGTGACTCATCTCTCCCCCTCCCTTTTGACTCACTTATTTCCCACTTTGATACAATTGAAGCAACAAAAGAGTATAAGAATTCTATTGCTATAAGAATGCAACAAGAATTAAAATTATCACGGGCAAAAGAGGTAGATAAAGCAATACAAAAGGGGGAGGCCTTACCAGAGAGTTCCATTGAATTACCCCCTATAGAAGATGAAAACTTACCCCTTAATTTTAAGTTACTCGATGAAAACGAAGCAATTACTCAAGCGGTGAGACAAAAAGATGAGATAGTTATATCCCACCTTTTTAAAACTCGAGAGGTAGATGAACTACTTATTATATCGCTCGATGAATTTGACACCCTTTTTAGACTCACTTTTGACCTCTATAGAGCACATACGAAATCAAGGGAGAGAGTAGTAGATCTATTACTTCCAGAATTGACTACTTTTACATATGAAAAAGCTCTTTTAAGATCTTTTATGGATATCTATGGTAAAAATACATACTCACTATTATCTATTTCATCAACTATTCCCTCTTTAGAAGTGAGTGTGAATGGCAATAGATATGAAAAGGTAGACTATATTTTTACTGATGATGAAATAATTACACTTACCTACAAAGCACCTAATTACATATCACGAACTGATACAATTGAAGTAACTCAAAAAAGTATAGAACTCATCGTTAATCTTGAACCAACAAAACCAAAGCCTCTATTGATTCGTAGCTTTGATACCTTAGATGTTACAATAAGTAAAGAAAGTCCCATCTCTTTACCCATCATCTACACTCCCCCTACATTCCCTTTCACTATTAGTGCATCAAAAATGGGTTTTTTAGATAAGAGCATCATCGTCACCTCTTTACCTGAATCTATTGATATAGAGTTACAAGAGAAGCACATTTCACCATCTCTCATCATCATAGAAGCACAAGATAGTTTTTATGCATCATTGTGGAGAACAGCTCTCATCGCATCATCCTCTATTCTCATCTCCTCTCTTTTTCCAGCGAATAGCATAGATGGAATACCCCCTATTCACTCATTAAGTTATGGTTTTACGATAGTAAGTGGCATAGAAACAATCTTTCGTTTGTTTGATTATTATGAAAAAACTAAGTATAGTATAAAAAATTAGCTAGTAAAGAAGTAGGAAATAAGAATCGTATGAAAAAAAGTTTTGCGTCGAGATTAAAGGCATTATTTGGAATAAAAACATTAAATGAAGAGTTCTTTGAAGAGCTTGAAGATATGCTTATAGAGGGAGATTTAGGTGCTAAAACGGCAATTGAGCTGAGTGACGCACTACGAGCAAAAGCGAAATTAGATAAGATTAAAGAAGTAAATGATCTACAACAAACTATGAAAGAGATGTTATATAAGAAAATGAAATCTTTTGTCCCTGTTGTGTGTAATCAAGGTCCCACTATCTTCCTTATTCTTGGGGTGAATGGGGTTGGAAAAACAACGAGTATTGCAAAAATGGCCCACTATTACCAAAACAAAGGAAACAGTGTACTCCTTGCTGCCGCTGACACATTTAGAGCCGCAGCTATAGATCAACTTGAAATGCATGCATCTCGAGTTGGAACAAGAATTATTAAGCATATGCCAAATTCTGACCCAGGAGCTGTGATTTTTGATGCAATTGAGAGTGCAAAAGCGAAAGGGGAACATTTAATACTTGCAGATACTGCAGGAAGGATGCACAATAAAGAGAATCTTGTGAGAGAGTTGCAGAAAATGGATAAAATTATCAGATCAAAGATAACACAAAAAGAGTGTTATAAAAAACTTTTGGTGATTGATGCTACAACAGGACAAAATGCAATCTCTCAAGCATCACTATTTCATGATTCTATTGGACTTGATGGTCTTATTCTAACAAAATATGATTCAGCTGCCAAAGGGGGCTCTTTAGTGCAAATTTGCGACACACTCCATCTTCCCATTACATTTGTTGGAACCGGGGAGAAGTATGAAGATCTTGAAGAGTTTTCAACTCATGAGTTTCTTAATACACTACTAGGAATTACTACATGAAAGTAGCAAAACATCAACTTGTGTTTACTCTCCTACTCATAACAATTCAGTGTACAGTAAGTGGTGCTTGGTATGAATCAAACATCCTTGGGCAGAAAGTGAGAGAGATTGAGGAGAGTCAAAAAGACGATGTTACCTTCACTCTATTAGAAAAAGTTGAACCATCTACTATTACCTCTCATCTATATCAAAAAGAGGAGTTGATTGCGAGTCGAAAAGAGAGTAGTGAGGGTGCTAAAAAAGAAATTATTGTTACAAACTATAATAATTCAAATATAGAGAGCATCACAACAAGTAGATATGAGCAAGACCTTCTAAAGGAAATTGTAGAAGTGTTAGGAAAAGAGGTTACTACCACCTCTTTTCAATATGAAAATGGGCAATTAATAGAGAAGAAAGAGATGGTAAATGGGAATTTAAAGCGCCTTACCACCTATTGGAGAAATAGTGATGGCTCATTAGCCCTTTCAAGGGAGATCCAATTAGATAGAGATACCCTCATCTCATTCTATTCTCATGATAAAGAGTCTATTATTATTACCCAGCAAGAAGAAGCACATATTATAAAAAGCAAAGTTCATCCAAACTCTATCATTACACAAGAGTATAGTGTTGAAGGAAAAACACTTCAAACACAACAAGCCGATGTTGATGAAAAGGGCAACCTTACCATTGTTGAGTCAGTAAATGATGATGTGATAAAAACACTATACAGTAGTGATGGATATCTACAAGAGAAGCGTATAGAAAAAAAATCAGGAGAGAAGCAAGAGTTTGTCTATGAATATGAATCAGATGGAACTTTAATCCACTCAACTGAGAAATTAATCTCTAGCAAGATTGAAAGAATTGAGCGCTATTATGTAAAAGGGGTGCTACGAAGCAAAACTCAATTTGTAGATGAAACACCAATTAAGTCGACTCGATATAATGTAGATGGAACGAGTATTGTTACATTATTTGAAGAAAATCGTCCATATGCTGATGTAACGTACGCCCCAGATGGGAAAAGAGTTCTTAGCATTGAATATAGAAAGGAAGAGTAATGGTCATACTCAACATAGCCTATCGCTACGCTTTTTCTTCAAGTAATAGACACAAAGTAGTTTCGTATGTAATTGTGCTAGCTCTTGCTATAGGGATGATGGCAATTATCTCAATATTAAGTGTTATGAACTCACTACAAGATGAAATTATTGAAGAATTAAAATCTATTGAATCATTTCATCTCTTGGTTGAGGGGTTAGATGATGAACGTGAGGAAGATGTTATTTCACGCTTGGGTGAAATAGATAATGTAAGGGGTGTATACCCCTATATAGAGACTCGTGTAATACTTCAAAATAAGTTGATGGGAACATCAGTAACAGCACGAATGCGAGGGGTTCGAGAGTCCCTCTTTGTAGAAGATAACCCCTTGAGTAGTCAGCTCTCATTCCTTAAAAACTCTGACTCTACTTCATCTTTTAACCTCATTATGGGTTACTCATTATACTCATCTTTAGGGGTTAATAGGGATAAAAATATAGAAATTTCTTATCTTGGGAAAGGAAAAGCAGTCTCTCTTACTTTAAAAACACTCTCACTTCCTATTGGAGGTCTTTTTTACTCTCCACTTTCTGAGTTTGACAAAACTACTTTTTTTATTAACCTTGATAATATCCAAGATGAAATAGGGAACAAGGGTATTACATATGGACTTTATGTTACACATAGTGGTGCCAAAGATATGATAACCCTTAAAAAAAGTATTAGTGAAATGTTTCCATCGAGCTCTACAATGAGCTGGCAAGAAATCCACGCTCCATTTTATTCAGCTCTACTGTTAGAAAAAATGTTGATGTACCTTTTCTTACTCTTTATATTTATTATTGTTGCAATAAATATTAAAAATTCTACTAACAGACTTATCCACGCTAAAGAGAGGGAATTGGCAATATTACGAGCTCTTGGTGCTACAAAGAGTGTTGTTCAATCCATTATCATTACTTCAAGCATGATTATCACAATAACTGGAGTTGTCATAGGAATCGTACTTGGAGTTGTAGTGAGTTTGAACATTGATCTAATATTTAACGTGTTAAATATCATTTACCACTCACTCACAAGTGAGTATAATATGCTCTTTTCTTATCCAATGAATGCACATATAAGTGCCTTTGAAATTTCAATGATTACCCTTTTTGTCCTCCTCCTCTCCTTGTTGTTTACATATGGTGGTACAAGAAGGCTTTTATCTAAAGAGCCCATGGAGATATTAAATCATGAGTGATCCATTAATGAGATTAGTTAATATAGAAAAGAGGTACTCATCTGGGATGAGTACGCTCACAATTTTAGAAAATTTATCCCTTATAATAGAAGAGGGTGAATCTATTGCAATTACTGGTAAAAGTGGTTGTGGTAAATCTACTCTTTTAAATATTGTGGGGGGATTAGATCGTCCTACTTCTGGAAAAGTCTATTTTAAACACACCCTCCTTTCATCATACAATGATAGACAGCTCTCTCTATTTAGAAATATTCACATTGGGTTTGTGTTTCAATCCCACATTCTCCTAGATGATTTTAGTGCATTAGAAAATGTGATGATCCCAAGCATGATTCGGGGTGAAAGTAAAAAAAGTGTCACATTTAGGGCTAAAGAGCTCCTCGAGCGAGTTGATTTACGTGATAGAATGGATCATCCTCCAAAGAAATTAAGTGGAGGAGAGAGACAGCGAGTAGCAATTTGTCGAGCCCTCATTAATAATCCAGATCTAATAATTGCTGATGAACCAACTGGCTCATTAGATGAAGAGAGTGGAAAGAGCATAGAGTCTCTTTTGTTTGACATCGTACAAGAAGAGAAGAAGACACTTCTTCTTGTTACCCACGACTCGCTATTAGCTTCTAGATGCAACAAGGTATATACTTTAACTCATAGGGAGTTAGAAGAGAACGTATGAAAAAAGGGATATTTGTCTCCTATTATCTAAAGAAATTGCTCCCTCATCCCTCCATGAAGCGCTTTGAAGTACTACGAGTTGTGAGGTTTAGTGTGCTTATCATTATGTTAATGATACCCCTTATCCTCTCTCTGATCTTTGCAGAGGGGATGATTGATGGAATTACACTAAAATATATCCTTCTTCAAGATGGACATATTCAACTCTTTCATAATGAGCCTCTTGATAAAAATGATCTTCCCCCCTCCTTACAAGAGTCAATATATAGTATAGATTTTGTGAGTGGGGGAAATGGAGTTATCTATTTTGAGAAAAATAATAGGGAAGTTTTATTTAAAGGGGTACAGGATTCTTATTTTAATGAGTTACGAAGAAGTGAATTCACACTCACTTCCCACTCGCCTCTCCAAGATTCATCTTCTCACTTTGCAAGAGTCTATATATCACGTGAGTTAAGTCAGCACCTTGAAGTAGAGGTTGGAGATAAGGTTGCAATCATTACGCTCCCCTCATCACAGAAAATGAAAGTTCGCCCCTCCTTAGCAACTGTTGTTGGTTTGTATGAGAGTGGATATCAAAAGATTGATGAGTCCCTCATTTTTATAGATAGAGAGCATGCAACTAATCTTTTTGTTGATTCGGGTAAGAGTGAAATTATTGTGAGGCAACAAGACAAAGAGAGGGTAGACTCAATTGCTCGTACCCTTATTGACTCATATGACATTGATGTCAGGTATGCTACCTATAATGAATTTAATAAGGCAGTGTATCAAAACTTTATTACTAGTCGACAAGTTATCTTGTTTGTCTTTTTTGTAATTCTTTTGATTTCAGGGCTCTACATAGCAAATATTGCTCATGAGTTGGTTGAGGACTCAAAGCAATCTATTGCGATGCTCAAAGTGTTAGGTGCAACAAATGGGCAACTCATCGCCTCCTTCTTTTTAAGCATTATCATACTCACTACAATTTCTATTATTATTGGAGTCTCTCTTGGAATACTTCTTTCCTCTCATGTTACGTACTTTTTATCATTGTTGCAAAAAAGTTCTCTTGTAGGACTCGAGTTTTACTTACTAGATTTTGATATCATTATCCCATATCTTGATATCTTTTTTATTTGTATTGCCTATATAATTATTGCAACACTTTTTGTTTTAATTTCGTTACGTCAAATAGTGAAGATATCTGTTGTCGAAGTGTTGCAACAAGATTGATTCCTCGGTAGTCTATTGAAATGAATTTTGAAGTATTTGTATTAGGAACAAGTGGAATGATGCCTCTTCCAGGAAGGTTTCTCACCTCTGCATTAGCACGGAGGGAGGGTGAACTCTTTTTATTTGACTGTGGAGAGGGTACACAAATATCGCTTAAGATGCTCAATCTAAAATGGAAAAAAATAAACGCTATATTTATTTCTCATATGCACGCTGACCATGTTACAGGGTTACCTGGAATGCTTATGCTTTCGAGTCAAGTTGATAGGAGTGAACCTCTTTATATCTATGGACCTGAGAGATTAAAAGAGTATATTGAACAAACACGTAAACTCCTCGATATGTATATTAATTATGAAATTATTGTTAAAACTGCCACTCCTGGTATCTTAGTTGAAACAGATGAGTATACGATTGAAGCGTTTCCCCTCTATCACACAAAACCTTGTGTAGGGTATACGATGAGGGAAAAGCTGAGACCTGGAGTGTTTCATCCTCAAAAGGCGATTGATTTAGGAATCCCTAAAGGGCCAGCTTGGTCCCATCTCCAAAAAGGAGAAGAGTATATTAAAGAAGATGGCTCTGTCATTACCCCAAGTATGATACTAGGAGAGAAGAGGGAGGGGAGGGCTTTTAGTTATGTCACCGATACACTGTACCACCCATCGATTGCTCAACATGTGAGTGATGCAGATCTTCTATTATGTGAGGGGATGTTTGATGAGTCGTTAATTGAGAGTGCTATAGATAAAAAACATATGACGAGTAAACAAGCTGCTTATATCGCATTAGAGGGGAATGTAAAGAAGATGGGGTTGTTTCATTATTCTCCTCGATATACCAACAAAGAATTAAAACTGCTTCTCAAAGAGGCAAAAGAGATATTCCCTCACACATTTTTAGCAAAAGATAGAGATTACATAAAGCTTGAGTTAAAAGATTAATTAGGTGCTTACTTCAAAACCAATAATACTATCTCTCTCTTGTTCAACTGCTAGAGAGAGGGCAGTGTGAGCTTGCTCTATTATGATAGTAGTATCAAATTCATTTTCTGTGATACTAGTAAACCCAACAGCGAATTGATGAAGTGGGTAGATTTTTTTCATTGTTTTTATAAGCCTTGCTATACTCATTTGGCATTGCTTGTAGGAATAAAATGGATATATTGCATAGATATAATTATCTTTTGTGTAAAGGTACGCATTATACATCATTTTTTCATACAATGTATCAACAATATTGTCTTCTTCATTATCACTAAAGGTTAGATCAAATACTGCAAGAGAGAGACAATAGTTGCTAATTTGAGCTGAAACTATTTCAATACCTAATCGCTCTTCTAATCTATCCTCTATTGTATTGGCAATATCACCAAATTCACTTAGATCAACAGGTATACTCTTTTCAATTGGTTCAAGAAGAGAGGCAATATCACTCTCTTTAGTGATACTAAAGGGGTAGTCACTAAATAAGACAGCCCTATCAAGGGATGAGTCAATTTCTTGACTAGCTACTTCTTTATGAACAAATGGGATTTCTTCTTTTACAACAATTGGCTCTTGCATGAGGGTGTCTACATCAAATTTGATGAGTGGTGTTACAGGTTCCAGCTTTTCTCTATACGGGTTTTTAACAGGAGCAACTTTTTCTTCTACAACAGATGCTTGTACTTTGGATGGCTCAACTTTCTCTGTCTCCTCAACATAGAGGGGCTTTTTATCTTCATCTGGTAGATTGTACAACGGGGCAGTATAGTGATCTATTGGTAGTTCATCATCTTTACTTGATGTGTGGGGAATATATACTGGAGCTACCACTAATGCAATAATCGTGAGAATGAGACCAACAATGAGTGGAAGGAGGCGAACAAGAATTTGATACAATTCTAACACACCAATACTGTACATTGGCATAATATAGGAATAAAAAAGAAATGTTGTCGAAGCAAGAATAATACTACTAATGATGACAGTTATAGCAATTGTAGTAATTGGCTTTATTTCATGTTTAGCTCTCATACTCTAATTTATTAATCCTTCGACAGTACATTAATGAACACATAGATGAACACTGCCATTTTGATATATAATGCATTATAACTGGTTGAAACAAGTATGACAAGGAATTATAAGTGTAAGTTTCTGTTTAGTCTCATAATAACCTCATTAATTGCCTTTTTATTGCTATTCATATTTTTTTCAGAAAATGGAGTAGGTACTATGAGGTATACCCAAAAGAGTATCAAGCAATTAGAAAAGAGGGTAATTGAAAAAGAGAGAGAGGTAAAAGAGTTAGAAAAAAAAACAGACATAGTCACCTCACCTGAAAATGTGTTACGTGTTATGAATAAGGTGGGCTATGCTCCAAAAGGATCATCATCCTATATCTTTGCATATAATGATACAACAAGAGAAGAGAAAGTTGACTCAATGCCCCTCATAAAAGAGCCTCTTGTTCTAAATAGTAGTACAATGATCCTATTTTCAATCCTTATTTCTTCAACCATTCATCTTTTTCTATTTCTAGCTCATCGATACGTATCTAACATGAAAAGAAAAAAAAAGAGATCTAATTTCTCACACAATTATGATATCGAATAAAAAGATATGGTAATAATTTTTACATTAAGCTTACTTTCATACCATTAAATTTTTTATGACATCCTAACATAAAGTGGGTAGATCACTGGTAGATGTAACCTGAATTTCTTTATTGGATGAAAGAATCTATACCCTTTATATATAATGGTGTTAAGATAACATCTTTTTATTATGGATTGATACAATATTTTTACTACTATCAAAGGAGATAATGTCAATTTATGACATGAATGTAACTTTTTAACCATTGCACTGTGATGCCACGTAGAATACCATAATAGTGAAGGGGTACAGATGATAAAAAAACATATGAAATCTCTTCATATACTGCTATACTAGTGGTATATCATTTTATCTCACAAAGGAGTTAGATATGAAAAAAGCTATGGTCTTTATGATGGTGCTACTTATTGTAAGTACATCAGTTTTTGCACAAGGTGCTCAAGAAAGTGCAAAAGATTTTATCGGACTTGCTATGCCAGAAACCCACGTTGAAAGGTGGCAAATGGATGGAGCAGCCCTCAAAGCAGCAGCTATTGCAGCTGGTTATGATGCAGAAACCACATATGGTGATGCAGATCAGACAAAGCAGAATGCTCAAATTTCTGACTTTATCACAAAAGGTGCAGACCTACTCATCATTGGTTCAGTAAACGAAGGTGTAGTTACCGCTGTTGCTGATGCAAAAAGAGATGGAGTAGAAGTAATTGCATATGACAGATTGATCACAGGTAGTGACCAATACGATTATTACATTACATTTGATAACTTCAAAGTTGGACAATTCCAAGGTAAAGCAATTGTAGAAGCTCTCAACCTTGCCTCTGCTACAAAAGCAAACCCAAAATACATTACTCTCTTTGCAGGTTCTCCTACTGACAATAATGCATTCTTCTTCTTCGATGGTGCTATGAGCGAACTAAAACCATTTGTTGACAAAGGTGTATTAAAGATTGTTGGACCAGCTCCTCTTTCTTCTTCTGATACAGCTAACTTTACCAGAATAGCTACAGAAAACTGGAGAGCAGACTTAGCAAAACAAAGAATGGAAAACTTACTCAATGGTGATGCTAAAAACTACAAACTTGATGCAGTTTTAGCTCCTAATGATACCCTTGCTCGAGCAATTATTGAAGCATTATTAACCGATGCTAAATATAGAACAGCTCTTCCTGCAGTAACAGGACAAGATGGTGAGTTAGCTTCTATTCAGTTCATTAAAGATGGCAAACAAACAATGACAGTATTTAAGGATACAAGAGACCTTGCTAAAGCAGCTATTAAATTAGCAGATGCTATACTTAAAGGCGAAACACCTAACATTCCTGGTGCAAGACTTGATACCACAACCTACGATACAGGCAAAAAAGTTGTAAAATCTTACCTCTTAGAACCTGTTAACGTAACAAAAGACAACTATGTAAAAGTGATGATCGACAGTGGGTATTACAAAGCTGACCAAATTCGTTAGTAGTAAACACCTTAAATAAGTGAATACAAATGCGACCTTAATTACATATGTTTTTAAGGTCGCAATAATAGGTGTAAGCGATGGAACAAGATTATATTTTAGAAGTTAAAAACATCACAAAAGAATTTCCAGGAGTTAGAGCTTTAGACAATGTTGACTTTAAAGTAAAACGGGGGGAAATACATTGCCTTGTTGGGGAAAATGGTGCTGGTAAATCGACGCTTATGAACGTTGTTAGTGGCGTCTATCCTCGAGGAACGTATGATGGAGAAGTAGTTTTTAAAGGGAAGGTAACTCATTATAAGAGTACCAAAGATAGTGAAGTTGATGGACTTGCTATCATTCACCAAGAATTAACCCTTTCTCCCTATCTCTCAATTTATGAGAATTTATTTCTTGGTCACATGAAAACAAAGCTTGGAATAATTGATTGGGATGCATGTTTAAGAGATTCTTATCCTTTATTAAAAAGGGTAGGGTTGCAGGAGAAACCTCAAACTATAGTGAGTAAGATGTCTGTGGGTAAGCAACAACTTGTTGAGATTGCTCGGGCAATATCTCTTAATGCTGAACTCATTATTTTTGATGAACCAACATCTAGCCTTAACGATGAAGAGAGTCAAAAACTCCTCTCCTTGTTGAGAGAATTTAAAGAAAGTGGCATCACCTGTATAATGATTAGTCATAAACTTGATGAAGTGTTATCAGTTGCCGACTCTATTACAATATTACGTGATGGACAATCTATTGAATCAATCGATTGTAAGGGTGAAAAAGTTACCGAGGCCAGAATTATTAAAGGGATGGTAGGAAGAGAGTTGAAGAATCTCTTTCCAAAAAAAGAACCAGATATTGGCGACATCGTTTTCGAAGTGAAAAACTGGAGCGTGTATCACCCTGACTACCATACCATGAAGATTGTAGATGATGCCTCTTTCTTTGTAAGAAAAGGGGAGATAATAAGTTTCTGTGGTCCTATGGGAGCTGGAAGAACTGAATTGATGATGAGTATTTTTGGTGCTTCTTATGGATATGGTGAAAGTGGGGAAGTTTTCTTACATGGAGAAAAAGTTGAACTCACTACACCCAAAAAAGCGATAGAAATAGGCGTTGGATATGTCTCTGAAGATAGAAAGAATTTAGGGCTTATCTTAATTCATGATGTGAAAACAAATATTACTAATTCAAGTTTGCCAAACCTTTCTAAATTGGGGATTGTAGATAAAAACCTTGTGACAACTAAGTCGGAAGAGTTTAAAGAAGCATTAAATATTAAAACACCCTCAATTCATCAAATTGTGAGAAATTTATCGGGTGGGAATCAACAAAAAGTTGTTTTAAGTAGATGTTTACTTGCTGATCCAGATATTTTTATTGTTGATGAACCAACAAGGGGAATTGATGTAGGGGCAAAGTTTGAAATCTACTCTATTCTTAATGATATGGCCAAGCAGGGAAAGAGTATTATTGTAGTCTCCTCTGAACTCGCTGAAGCAATTAGCATGTCAGACAGAATTTATGTTATGAATGAAGGTAAAATTAAAGGGGTAATCCCTCGAGAAGAAGCAACCCAAGAAGGGATTATGCAAATGGCTTTGGTCAATTAGGAGGTATTCATGGCTTCTAGCGCAGCGAACATTGAAAATATATCATTCTTTGCACTGATTAAACAAAATATGAGGAAACTCTCTATGTTTCTTGTTCTTGGACTTATCCTCATTATTTTTGCTATTCTGACAGGTGGGGTAAACCTCACACCAAGAAACATTACCAATATATTTATTCAAAATAGTTACATTCTTATTCTCACCGTTGGTATGGTGCTCGTTATTATTATAGGAAACATCGACCTCTCTGTTGGCTCACTTGTTGCTTTTTTAGGAGCGTTAAGTGCAATGGTCTACAATACAGGGATTGGAGTCGTTCCTACCCTGATTATCTCTCTCATATTAGGAGCCCTTGTTGGTACGTTCCAAGCGTTTTGGATAGCATATATGCATATTCCAGCTTTTATCGTAACTCTTTCTGGGATGCTTCTTTTTAGAGGTCTCACCTATATTATAACCAACGTTACCCCAATATCTTTAATCGATGATAAATTTAAGCAAATTGCTTCTGGATCTATCAACATTAAAGGTTTTTCTGTAGCAGGGCTTGATGGTCTTTCAATAGTTGTTGCTATTGTTATGGTTGTAGCTCTCATTTATATCACATTACGCACACGAAGGAAGCAACTTGCTCAAGGGTTTATTGTCTATCCTTTTAAGTTTACTGTGGCAAGACTTGTCACCCTCTCTGCTTTAATCATTTTTGTCTTTTATAAATTTTCTGCCTATAGAGGAATACCTACTGTCTTTATTGTATTACTCGTTGTCACAGCTATTTTTGTATTTGTCACAAATAATACTGTAATTGGGCGCTACATTTATGCAGTAGGGGGAAATGCGAAGAGTGCAAAGCTCTCTGGTATTAACTCTGAACAAGTTATCTTTACTACCCACGTTATCATGGGAGTACTATGTGGCCTCTCTGGTATGGTCTTTACTGCCTATATGAACTCAGCTCTCCCTCAAGCTGGCCAAAACTTTGAGCTAGATGCTATTGCATCCTGTTTTATTGGTGGTGCTGCCGCTAGTGGAGGAATTGGAACTACTATTGGAGCTATCACAGGAGGACTTGTGATGGGTGTTATTAACAATGGGATGAGTTTAATGAACATTGGAGCAGACTGGCAATATGTAGTAAAAGCTGCAATTCTATTATTAGCAGTATTTTATGATATCATGAGTAGAAGAAAATCTGGTCTAGGTTAATCTTTACACTAAAAGCCCACCTCTTTGGTGGGCTCAATTATGATCAGAATGTGTAAGATGAAGTGGAAGAGGATACCTTCTACTTTATTTTTCTTGCTTCCATGTAAAATCTTTTTTCATTGGCTTCTCCCATCGAAAAAGTTTTTCTAGGAAGTGCTCCATCTTGTATGATTGCATCAAAGAAGGTGTGTTTATCAATGGATGGGAGAAATAGCCCTATATTCCCATCTTTCTTTCCTAATTGACTTGTAACATCAACTCCGTGAACATAATCAACGCTCACACTCCCTTTATGCTTCATAAGGAGCTCATCAATCACACTTTGTAGTGTTCCTGCAGCTAACAGAGAATCTGGGTGGGTGATTGTTACTACATAGTTTCCATCTTTATCATTATATCCAAATAGTTGTTTTTCTTTTTCCTCATCAACTGCTTTCATCATCTCTTCAATTGAGGAAACACTCTCTATTTCAATCTCGTCACAATAGTGAGCGAGTGTTTCAATAAAGAGTTCTTTTGACGTGTTAAACAGAACTCGGTGTATTGCTTCAAAAGTGAGTCCTTCATCGTAGATGTTTTCTATCTCTACAAGGGCATAGCGAGCTCTGTGGTCCTTTATTTCTTCTTCTGTTAACCCTTTCTTAATATCTAGCCAACAAGAGCGTGCTGTTGCAAGGGAGTGATTGCCATCCCCCATTGCATACACTAATGGGTTTTCTTTATCAGCTTTTTCAAAGAGGGCTTTGAAATTAGTCGCAAGTTGCTCCATATGTTCACTCTTATTAATTGCATACCCTTTTAAGCGCCCTCCATCTTTCATTAAATCTGTTTCATATACTTTTTCTAATGAATCAGTGGTTGCAGCAAATGGTTCTATAATTGTTCTCATTTCATCACTAATAAGGACTAAAATGTGGGGGATCTCTAAAGGAGCATCTTGGCGGATAAGTTTTCTAGGTGGGATGCGGGATTCAATTGTTCCTTCTGTTGCCCTAATGGGAGTTTTTGAGTCTTTTGCATAATCATACATCTCTAAATCGATGGCAACCATGAGGCCCCACCGCGTGCTATTGTTAATAATTCGCTCAACTAGAAAGAATGTGGATGGGTAGGAGGCAAAGATATCATCATTAAGATATGATTTCATTGTAGAATTGATGCTCTCGATCCTTTTTTCGGGATGCTCTTCTTCTAAGTAAACCTCAGGGTAGATGAGGTGAAATGTAGAGGGGACATCTTGCACATATGTTGCTACACTTTCCCAATATTCTGGTTGTGAAGTATATTGATCACAAGCAACTATTGCCCATTTCTTTAAATCTATGTGGGGTTGGGGAATTAAGATATCTGGTGGACAAATACCTACCTTTTTTAATGTCTCAATTGCACTATTCATACTATGTTCCTTCTCTCATTTGATTAATTGTAATGTATTGTAAATGAAATAAAGGAGGTTCGCAATGAAATAATGGGGTAAATTCTTTGTAAAAAGAGAACCTTGCTTCCACACTATGTATTGATTATGATATAGTAATCATATGGTTAAGACACGGAGAGTGCTATTTTTCAGCAATAAGATATTTAATTATTTACTCATTTTTACAACCTTTTTCTTTATTCTCTTTTTATTGAGAATGTGGTGGCCTGTAACAAGAGAGTATGAAATGGTCACAAGTAGTATTGTGATCTTTTTTTCTACTATTTCACTCCTTTATGGGATGTTTAATATAGTGCTTATCTTATTTCTTCTTATGAAAGATGGTGTGTTCTTTACATCTACTTTCTTTAAGGATCTCTTTTTCCTTGTTTGTTTACTTCTTATAATCTATATAACACAATTTTTGATGAATATAAGTGTGACTGGAGTCACACTTACCCTGTAGGAGATGATGATGAAAAAACTCTATGCCATTCGAGGTGCAACACAACTAAAGATAGATACGAAAGAAGAGATGGAAGAGAAGATTGAGCATCTCATTAATTCTATATATGAAATAAATGAGATAGATATTGATGAAGTAGTCTCTATACAGTTTTCAATTACAAATGATCTACATGCGATGAATCCAGCCACTGCATACCGATTGAGGTGTAAAAAAGGGGAATCTCCCTTATTTTGTTCAACAGAACCAGATATTATTGGAATGCTAGAGCGCACAGTACGGGTAATGATTTATCTCTATCGAAGTATAGATGAAAAAAAGGTAGAGCATATCTACTTAGAAGGGACATCTACTTTAAGAAAAGACCTCTTTACATCATAATTATCTCCTCTTTTGTACATACACGTAAGATACATATTTCAAAAGAATCTAAAAAGTCATGAAAGTACTTTTTTCTATAGCCTTGACTATGAAAAGCTTTTGACCATGTGGCCTTTATACTATAGTAATGAAAAACAATAAAATTATGATTTAATACATACCGACATTACTCACTCTCTATTTTTGGCAATTATGATTGCACTAAATATCTTTATATGTATAGATGTTAAAGGTTTTAATGCCGAGAGCCATGTAGGATATACCATAAAGGCTATAAGAGATGGCTAGGAGAACTTTCTATAATTCTATAGCTCAAGCTAGGTGAAAAAAAAATAGCCGTTTACAACACACCTACAATCATTGTTCTTTCTGTTATGTAACTACATAAGCTAACATTGTAATCTCTATACGAGCTTCTGAGTGTGCTCTATTATCATAGATAAAATTACAAAAATTTCAAATGTGTAATAATTGTTGAAAAATCAGTTTCTGTAAGGTAAGGTATATATGAGATTAGGAAAACTACTCGAATTCTTATCTGAATTACGATTAACCTTTTTATGAGTAACATCCTTCTCTTAAGAGAGATTAATAGATGTGTTGAAGAGCAAACCAGGCAAAACATAAAAATGAACAACCCCGATGACCTGTTAGAAAAGTGAAGTTGATAATTAATCAACTCATTTTGACAAAGGGGGTATCAATGAAAAAAGACTCTATTCATGTAATTATTGGGTTATATATTGTTTGCTTACTCACTCTTATCATAAGTTGCCCATTATCACAAGAGCCATCAATATTTACAGTTACCTTTAATAGCGTGGAAGCCACAATAGAAGCAAATCCTACAAGTAAGAGAGTGGAAAGTCCAGCAACAACAATTGATGAGTTACCAATAGCTCCAACAAAAGAGGGCTATATATTTGATGGATGGTATACAGAAGAAGAAGGTGGAGGGACTAACTTTATAGCAAGTACAGTAGTAACTGAAGATATCACTGTGTATGCAAAGTGGAACACATATTCTTATACCGTAACTTTTGAGAGTCAGGAAGCTACAATAGACGCAAATCCAACAAGTAAAAAAGTAGATAGCCCAGCAACAACAATTGATGAGTTACCAATAGCACCAACAAAAGAGGGGTATGTATTTGAAGGCTGGTTTACTATAGCACATGGTGGTGGAGGTGTGTTTACTGCAAGTACTATAGTTTCAGAAAGTATCACTGTGTATGCAAAGTGGAGAGAATTGACCTATAGGGACATTGGCCCTAGTGGGGGGTATATATTCTACGATAAAGGCTCATCTAGTTATGGATGGCGATATTTGGAAGCAGCTCCATACGGTTGGTATGAAGGGGAAACAGATTCTACTGGGGCATATATAGGAGATGATGATCCTCTCTTTCAATGGGGTGCATTTGGTTATGAAGTTAATCCATCAGCGACAGCCACAGAAATTGGTAGTGGCAAGACCAACACCGCTAACATAGTATCCTATCACGACAGTTTGGGGACGCTATATCCTGGAAAGGGCGAATATTACGATTATCCCAATAATTACGATGTAGGTAATGATGGCTTCGTTGCGGCAAAAATGTGTGCAGATTATAGGGGAGGTGGAAATGACGACTGGTTCTTGCCATCGAAAGAAGAGCTTCGTTTGATACGTAGTAATTTGTATAATCAAGAGGTCAGCTTAGGAGGATTTTCTGATGAGAGTTATTGGAGTTCCTCGGAGGGTGGTGATTCTACCGTGTGGTTCCAGAACTTCAGCCAAGGTAGTCTTACCTATTACTTAAAGACTTATCATGAAAGAGTAAGGCCTATACGGGCTTTTTAATGAGCTATGCAACCATATAACAATATAGGATGAGTATACATTTGCTACATCACAATAGCATTATAGTATGACAAGTCGCTCTTTCAAGGAATAAGTTCCGTCTTTTGTCCTGTAATAGTGTACATGAAGAATATACAACCAATTGGTATCAATTTTGTGTTGCATAGTATTATCCCATCTATACTATCTACCCTGCATCGAATAGGGAGTGAATGAGGCGAAAGAAAGAGCAACTCACATAGGTTTTTGTGCTATATGAGTAAAGAGAAAAACATAATAAATAAATATCTTATATTGACATCTACTATCGCTCATGTAAAATATGATTAAAGGTAGGAATTATATGAAGAAACTTATTACCCTCACGAGTATGTATATGCTCATGACTATGATGCTTTTTGCATCAATTGATGCAAGTTTGAATCAAATAGATACACTTATTAGAAATGATTCTCTTAAAGAGGCAAAAACTTTAACAGAGAATGTAATAAAACAAACTAATGATAACAAAGAGAAGAGTGAACTTTATTGGAGATTGTCAAAAATAACACTCTCCCTCGCAGATGAAGAAGAAGCTCTTGGAGCAACAGAGGATCAACTCCTTGCCTATTTTATTGAGGGGGAAGAGTATGCAAATACCTCCATTGAACTTTATGAAAATGCTCCTGGGTATATTTACAAAGCTTCAAATATTGGAAGGTGGGGAGAGACTAAAGGGCCTCTTAATGCCCTTTCGAAAGCAGATCCAATAAGAGAGACAATTAAATATGTTGTCAATGAGTTAGGGAGTGTTGATGAAACAATAGGGTGGTATGTGATAGGGCAGCTCTACTATCAACTACCTGGCTGGCCAATTAGTTATGGAAATAATGATATTGCCGTCTCTGTTACAAGAAAAGCTCTCGATACAATTCCTTCAAATGAACTCTATGTGGGCCATTTTAAAGGACTTGCTACAATTCTTTGGGACAGAAATTGGAGTGCTTCAAAAAGAAATTCAAAAATAAAATCTATGGAAAAATCTTGGAATAAAGAAAAAGATGATATTTTTGAGAAACATTTCTATTATGAGGGGTCAAGAGGGGAAAAATATACACCATTTTATTCCTCTGTTCCATTAAACAAAATGGATGATAGACAAGAGGCTGTAATGTTGCTCCAATATGGAATTAACAAGTACAATGCATGGCCTATTCATACACGTGGGGATAAAAGAACCTATGCTGAAGTGAAAGAATTATTAGAAAAATGGGGTTATTAGCCTTGACAAAAAGTGGTAGTATTTCGTATAGTACAGCGAATCACGCCACCTTAGCTCAGCTGGCCAGAGCACGTGACTTGTAATCTCGGGGTCGTCAGTTCGAATCTGACAGGTGGCTATTGACTTTAATAGATACTTTCTGTAAGGTCATCAAGTAGATATTTATGGGGAGGTTCCCGAGCGGTCAAAGGGGGCAGACTGTAAATCTGTTGGCT
>CAYVRR010000018.1:0-35860 GCA_964453215.1 uncultured Spirochaetaceae bacterium
TCATTATTCATATATGCTATCTTCTCACAATTTAATTTTTTTTAATATGTAAACAACCTTTATACATCAATAGAAAGGTGATACAATTCTTTGTTAGATTATAAGATATGGGTGAAATTAGGAGTGTAAAGCACAAAAGGAAGTGAGTACCTACACCATACACTAACTATTTTTTGCCAAGATGGATAAAAAAATAATGATAACAGTTGCCTACGTGTGTGTTGTATATCTATACTTATACCAATATTAGATAATGTGTATATATGAAATGAATTAAAAAAGTAATATTAAGAAAAGGATAAAAAAAAGATGAAAAAAACGATGAGCTTATTTGTACTACTCACTTTGATTTCGTTATTATCTCTATCTTGCTTTAACCAAGCAAGTGATGAAACAGTAGCAGAAGAAACCGATCAAGTTGCAGCAACTTCAGAGTGGGTTGAAGCTGTAAGTGGCACAACTGACTACAGTCAGCTTGTCTCATCAGCTGTGTTAGTAGAGAGAAAACCACTAAGAAGTCAACTCTATGCAAGTGGAACTGTGCATGGGCAAACAGAAGCTATTATAAAGATGAATACAGCAGGTACAATAGAATCGATTGACTTTGAACTTGGACAAGAAGTTGAACAAGGAGAAGTACTAGTACATCTAAATAATAGAGTTGCTTCTCTTAGCTTTGACCAAATTGAAAAACAAGTTGAAAATAGTAAGAGTCAATTAGAAGCGAATGAAAAACTTTATGAGAGAGGAGCAATCTCTTTAAGTCAATTAAATGCGAGTAAATCAACATTAAGTGGATTAGAAGCACAGTTAAAAAGGGCGAAAGAGAGCCTGAGTGATACAACAGTTGTATCCCCAATTAGAGGAAGAGTTGCAGAAAAAGATGCTTCTTTAGTAATTGGAGACTCTGTTCGTCTCTCTCAAGTGATAGGAAGAGTCATTGATGTAGAAAAACTTCGCCTCACTCTTAGTGTAGGACAATCACAAGTGTTTTTAATTAAAGAGGGGTATGAAGCAATAGTTACGATTGTAACTCCTCAAAAGAGTTATAAAGTTAATGGTGTTGTGAAAGCTATTAGTGCAGGAAGTGATGCTCGAACTGGTTCATGGACTGTCCTTGTTGATTTTGACAATCCAGATCCCTCTGTGATTAGAGCTGGTGTGAGTGCTGAAGTCTCTATTATAAATAAAGATGCCCCCTCCTACCTCATCATCCCTAATGCAGCTATGGTGTACAGAAATAATAAAACATATGTCTACAGAGTTGAGAATTCTTCAGCATCTCTTGTTGAAGTAACCATTATAGATACCTATGGTGATAACACGGCTGTTGAAACAACAAATCCCGATGAGGTTCTTGAAAACGAAAAAGTGCTTGTAAGTGGATTAAGCAGTGTAAAAGATGGGGATTCTGTGGTAACAGGTGACTAAATGTGGATAGACCTCATGGAGATGAGATAAATGAATAACGATAATAATATGATGCAACAAAAGATATTTAGTGTTGGAAGGTTCTCTGTTACAAAACCTGTCCTTATAAATATTTTAATGATAACAATTTTAGCCCTCGGAGCATTTTCACTTGTAAGACTTCCTCAAGAGCAGTTTGCTGAGGTTCCGTTTTATTGGGTGAACGTCATCGTTCCATATCCGGGAGCGAGTGCTGAAGACCTTGAGTCTTCTGTAACGATTCCTGTAGAAAATGCATTTGCTGGGATAAATAAATTAAAAAAGATTTCTTCAACAACAAGTGAAGGATTAAGTGTGGTGAGGGTTGAATTCGATGATGGTATTTCTAATCAGGAATTTCAGACCCTCTATCAAGATGCCCAAACGCGATTTAATCAAGTTAAACTTCCAGAAGGGACCTTAACTCCTATTCTTGATGATTTTTCTTCAGCAGATTTTGTGCCAGTTATAGAAGTCATTGTAAGTGGGAATGTACCATACTTGCAGCTTCAAGAAGAAGCTTACTACCTGAGAGACTCCATTTTGAGAGTAAAAGATGTCTCAGATGTAGATATTGTGGGCCTTCCAGAGCGTCAAATCTTAGTGAACCTTAACCCTTCCCGTTTAAGTGCTCTTGGCCTTTCTGTGAATGAAGTTACAAGAGCTATTCAAGATGAAAACAGAGTAATTCCTGGAGGAACCCTCAACACAGGAAGTAGAGAGTACTTACTAAGAACTCTTGGCTCAATTAATAGTGTTGATGATTTTTCTGACATCATTGTAAGACGCTCAGCAACAGGAAATGGGATTGTGAGAGTGAATGATGTTGCAACAGTTGTGAAAGGGTTTGATCCCGACTCATCAATATCACGATTTAATGGAGAAACATCAGTTTCTCTCACTGTAACAAAAGTTCCTCGAGGAAGCAGTGTCTCTGTGGTCAGTGGAACAAAGGAGATTGTTACACAAGCTCAACAGAATTTCCAAAATGGTTCTAAGATTACTTTGTTTAATGACTCTACTGTTCAAATAGCATCTTCTCTCTCTGTTCTTACAACAAATGCTCTTCTAGGACTTGTGATACTCGTCTTTATCCTCTGGATCTTTATTGGGTTTAGAAATGCAATCATGACAGCCCTTGGAATTCCTATTGCCTTTGCCCTCACCTTTTTAGTCCTTGACCTCCTTGGAGAGACAATTAACACCAATACCCTCTTTGGCCTTGTTCTTGTACTTGGACTGATTGTAGACCATGCAATTGTTGTTATAGAGAACTCATATAGATTGAGACTTGAAGGATATGATAGGCATCAAGCTGCTATTATTGGAACAGACCAAGTGGTGTGGCCAATTATTGCAGCAACTGGAACAACAGTTGCAGCTTTTCTTCCCCTCATGTTAATACCTGGAACTATTGGGAAGTTCTTACGTGTTATCCCCCTCACTGTAGTAATTGCCCTCATTGTAAGTACAGGAGAGGCTCTTATTATTTTACCAAGTCACTTTGCTGAATGGGGTAAAAAGCGTGAAGAGAAAATGAAGAAAAGGAAGAGACAGCCAGGACAATGGTTTAATGGGATACAAAAGAAATATGTCTCATTTTTAAGCGCTCTTTATCGATTCAAAAAAACTGTCCTCTTCTTTGCTTTAGCTGCTATTGTTGGCGCCTTCTCTCTCGTAGCTACACTCGATACTGACCTTTTTAGTGCAGAAGATTTTAGTTACTTTACCATAGATATTGCAACTCCAATAGGTTCTTCAATTTCTACTACAGATAAAGTTGTAAAACAATTTGAAGAAGTCTTATTAGCCAAAATTGGAGCTGGGGAAATAGTCTCTATAAGTAGCACTGTTGGCTCATCATCTGGGTTTGCTACAGGAGCTAGTTCAAACCTTGCTAAAATTACTGTAGACCTTTTTGAAGTAGATGAAGGGCGAAGTAGAAGTATAGAAGAGATTATTGATGAAATTAAAAAAGAGACCTATTATATCGCTGGAGCGGAGCAAGTCTTTTACAGAAAAGCAACAAACGGTCCCCCATCTTCTGCCCCTATAGGGTATAAAGTGAGTGGAGATAACTACGAAAAACTCATTGGGGCATCTGAAGATTTAAAGGCATATCTTAATACGATTGAATCACTCAATACTGTAGAAAGTGATTACCAAAAAGGTTCTCCTGAACTAAGGATTAGATTAAATAAGGAGAGAGCGAGTGCTCTTGGAGTAAATGTTGCAACACTTGGTAGCTTTGTAAGAAGTCGATTTGAAGGAGTTACCATTGGCACCTACTTTGAAGATAATGAAGAAATTCCTATTGTAGTGAGAACAAATTATAATGGTTCAGCAAAGTATGCAGACCTTGAACAAGCTCTTATCCCTACAAATGATGGTCGCCTCGTTCCTTTTAGTTCTGTTGCAACAATTGAACTCGCCTCCTCCTTTGGGTCAATAAAGAGAGTTGAAGGAAAAAGGGAAATTCAAGTTACAGCAGATACTACCCCTGGTGTTCAAACAGGGGAAATTGATCAAATGGTTATTAACTACTGGAACTCAACGCTTGCAAATAAGTATGAAGGTATTACATTTTCAGCAGGGGGAGACTTTGCAGAGTTCTCATCTCTCCTCCTTGATATCTTGAGAGTCTTCTTAGTTGGAATTTTCTTGATATATCTCATACTTGGAACTCAGTTTAATAGCTACTCACAACCTCTATTAATACTCCTTTCTATTCCTTTTGCATTTGTTGGGGTCATACTCTATCTCTTTTTCTCTGGAACTCCATTCTCTACAACAGTAATATACGCAGGAGTCGCTCTTGCTGGAATTGCTGTTAATGATGCTATTGTTTTAATAAGCTTCATTAATGAGAGAAGAAACGATGGAATTAAGGTGAAAGATGCGATTATAGAGGCAGCTTCAACAAGGGTGAGACCAATTCTTCTTACCTCCCTTACAACAATTGGGGGATTACTCCCTACCGCAATCGGCATTGGTGGAACATCGGTTGTATGGGGACCTATGGCAAGTACAATCATGTTTGGCCTTATCTTTAGCACAATGAGTGCCCTATTTGTCATTCCTCTCTTCTTTGGCCTCTTGTATGATAAAAAGGTTAAAACACCTAAACAACCAAAAGGAAGTGCAGTATGAACACATCAACAATCAATAAACACATAATGACTCTGCTCTTACTTTTGTTCACTTTACAATTAAGTGCAGTTTCATACCCTTCTGTCCATGAAAATATTCCTTTAGGAATTCAAAACCAAACAGTACTCAAAAAGGAAGTATTAGAATCCTTCCTTGATACATTTGGTCAACCAAGCACCACTGATTTTGATTCAATAGCAGATAGTGTGCTAGAAGAGTCGAGTGCTATTAACTCACTTAGGTCTGTAGTGAACATTCAAGATATCCAATTGAAGAAGCTAAAGAGAGAAAAACTTCCAAAGTTCTCTTTTATCAACACCCCACAAACTCCCCTCTATGGATATAGGAATAATACATCTCAACTAGGAGCTCCTCCTGCAACGACGACTGTTGAGTCTCACACCATTGGACTCTCTGGTGCCATTACACAACAACTTCCAACAGCTGGATCAATAGATTTAAGCCTATCAAATACTGCAACCTACAGTAAAAGTACTACCACTGCTTGGACCTGGAAACAAAGTCCATCAGTGGCTCTTACCTTCTCTCAACCTCTTTTTATTAATAATAAAATAATAGATTTCTCTTATGCGAGTACTCTTTTAGCTCGACAAGAGGAGAAGAAAGAGCAGGCTTTGAGAGCCTTGGATAACACGAAAGACTCACTCTCACTCACCTCTGTTACACTCTTACATACCTATCAGGGATTACAAGAGACAAAGTGGACACTCTCACAAGAAGCGCTATTAAGTGAAAAGGTAGTAGAAGATGCAAAAGAGTCTCTTATGTTGGGTTTAATAAGTGAAAACCAACTTACCCTTCAAATTAATTCGTATAAGCAGCAACTACTACAAATAGCTGAATTAGAAAATGAGATTGCTTCAATTATGAGCTCCCTATCTTCTTTAGGGTTAACTCATACCAATGGAGTATTCACTCTTCCTACCATAAGCTACATAGATATTGAGTATGTGTCGACATATAGTGGCAACAAGCTCATCAATAATGATTCTGTGCTCCAAAAAGCTCTTACTAATGATAGTGATTATGTGAGTGCTTTAAGTAGTGTTCGGGATGCTCAATTCCAGCTTGATCTAGGAAATCCAGCAGATGCTCCTATTCTTAGCGTTTCAATGAATTATTCACCTTTTATTACCTCCACTGGTGGAGCTGATTTTGGTCAATCTTTTAGTGATCTTTTTTCACCAACAGATCATAATATAAGTGTATCAGTTTCTGTAATTGCAAGTGATCTATCTAGGTCTCTTTCTCGCTCAACTACAGCTCTAGCTAAAGAGCAACTTCTTCAAGCACAAATAGCGTTAGATGATGCGAGAAAGGAAGTAGTAGAGACAATAAGGAGTATGCAATCAGCAATTAACACTTCTTTAGAAAAAGTAAAGATTAACACAACAAGTTATGAGATGGCTCGTGAGATGGTTGAAATTGAAAAGATTAAAGCACTCGTTGGTCAATCTAATGATGAAGCAATTAAACGAGCAGAAATTAATATGTATCGCTCTGCATTCTCACTTCTTTCATCATTACGGAAAGTATATGAATTACGAGTTTCATTAGATACGATGATGAAATAGATTTTACGTAAGGAAATAATGAATAGGGTGAGTCAATTGACTCACCCCTCTTTGTGCTAAGCTATTATTTTTTATATGGGGGCTCAGGATTTCTTTCGTTCCAAAGCTTCCAATTGTCAGAGTTCATAGAATATTTAATCACTTGCAGGAGTTTTTTGCTCTCTGGATTACTCTTAATTTTTACAGTAGATTCAACAGCTTTCCATCTATCATCTTTACCTGCAAAACCACCTCCATTCCACTCAAAAGAGATGTCATAATAGCCGAGAGTTGTCATACTCTTCACTGGAACGGTGACTTTTATAGGTTTTTCTAATGGGAAGAACTGCTGTACATGGTATGGCCTTTCCACATAGGGTTCATACTCAGGGTAATCCCCATCTTTTAGTAATCCATAGTCGGTATAAACATGCCTGAGACCAGTCATTGTATATACACCGGGTGTAATATTAGCTGCTACATAGATTGTTGCGGCATTACTAATTGCGTTAATCATTTGAAATGGAACAACATTTCCATTTGAGTCTTTTACAATTGGAGCCCATCCTGTGTAATTATTATTTACCAGGTAATTATAATTTTCACCTATTTCAACTACAAGCATAGAGCTTTCACCTGTAAGGGGCTCTTCAACAGAGAGTGCTGTAAATAGGGACATACACCCACTTAATAGAGTAATAGCAACTACTATAAGGGCAACACTTAAACCTCTTTTCATCTCATTCCTCAAAATATAGTTATTTATATCTGATTGCATAATAAAGGGTGGGTATGTCACCTGTCAAATGAAAAGATTTATGAAAGAAAGATATTTTCTCTTGTAAAGTGTAGAAGATAACGTGTAACTAGCTATATCTATTAATAAGCACTTGTTAAATGTAGTAAGCTATAATAGGAAATTTTCATCTTCAATAGAGTTTGTTCAAGGGTAATAGCTTCTTGGATAGAGGCTATCTTATGGGTAAGAAGACTCGCTTCATCACTAACACCTAACTCTACTTCTTTTTCTAAGATGCGAGTTTTATCATCATAGATAGCTCTTTTTTGTTCAATAATATGAAGCCTTTTATTATTATTGAGAATGTCATTACGATACTTTTTAATTTCAGCAGCTATTGTATGTTTGCCATCGAGTGTTTTTGCTTTTTGTATGAGTATCTCACTTTTTGCTTTAGCAGCTTCTGTAACAGCTTTTCTTCCATCAAAGAGGTTACTCTTCATTCCGATGCTCACATTAAAAGTATAATCATCTTGCCCATACCAATCTGTTTCAACAAAAGGAATTCGAGATCCACTATAACCTAGGGAGAGTTGTAAAGCGAAATCTGGTTTGCCATAGAGGTTCCCTTTTGCAATATCTAAGAGAGCTTGGGATGTCTTTTCTGCCATTTCAAGACCACGTATAAGTGGCATAGAAGAGTTGTGGCCCAATTGTATCAATTCATCTAGTGGTTTTTTTGCATACGAAATAACTTCATCTATCATTGTTGCTTCATGAAGGACAATCTGCTCAATACTACTAGTTCCACTAATTTTTTCTAACTTTGCTATCACTTCATCTTTTTGAAATTGGACTTCTATCTGCGCTTCATCAATACTAAGAAGCTTTGCTTGAGTTTCTTTGTAATCAAGTGCCCTAATTAGTCCAACATCTAAAGAATCTTTTGAGATAGAAAGAAGTGTATTTGCAATCATCTTTTGTTCATCCAATAGACTCTTTATTGTATTTAAATGATACAGCGTTGAAAGGAGTACTCGTATCTCACTCTTCATTTCACCACTTTTTTCTCTTAATTGAGCTTCTTTTACTAACTTTAAACTCTCATATAGATCAACAGAAGCATTAATTTTCCCCCAAGTGAAAAGAGGTAAGGAATAGGTGATGCTACTGTCAAAGAGGGTATTTTCCATCCCATCATAGAGGGTGATGTATTGGTTTGGTCCAGTAGCGAATCCTGGGGGCAGGGTGAGTTGGCTAAAGATTGTATCACTACTCGTTGTAATTGGACCAAGTGGTGGGTTTGCCATATATTGAAAGCCAAGTGATGCTTCAAGAGAGCCAAAGCGACTCGCTTTAGCTTGTCTTACATCAAGATCTGCTTGAATAAGGTGCTGCTGAGCTTCAATGAGTTCACTATTATGTAGCCTCATTGCACTCTCTAATGATTCCCTAGTTAGGATGTGGGGGGATGAAGTAAGAGGTAGGAGGATAGTAGATAGTAATAGTAGTAGAACGGTTTTTTTCATAATTTTCCTAACTATAGTTTTACCTTATTCATCATCATAAAGGTTCAAAATCAGAGGCTGCTTTATTTAATTGTCCGAGGTTTCTGGTTGTTTCATTACTAGACAAGGTGATTATACGATATTTATCTCCTGTAGTAGGACCATCATCATCTTCATCAATGAGGATAGCAACTTCTTTTGTTGCAAAGCGACCAGTATATGTTGTATCAGTAAATTCTATTCCTTCACCTAATCCACTAAATAGTCCATGTTCTATAATTGGAGTGTTTGCTCCAGTGATTCTTCTATTCGTTACTACTCTTGCATTCGGTGAATCAAATGGAACTGGGGTTCCAGACTCTAATGAGCACAGCAGTAGAACCACCTGATCATCATTCCCTGTTCCAAAGTCTTTATCAGCTTGTTCAGTGTAATCTTCACTTCTATATATTCCATTAAGTGAAGGGAGGGTGAGGCGGCTACTTTTCATGTAGAGGGTAGTAGATGCTGATTGCAAAGAGAAGGATCTTTCATGTTGAAGGGGTGGGATAGTTCCATCTTCGTTACATTGTCTCCAATCAGAATTCTCAGTTGTTAAAGATATTTTTACTTTTACTTCTTGGTCAATTGCTTTAGTGATTTCAACGTTACCTGTTCCAGTAATCTCTCTTTTCTTACTTTCAATAAAAACATCACTCATTGTATAGATTTCTATATGAGCTGTAACTGTTTCATTGAGAGTGTTCTTATACGCAACATCCTCTATATTAATGGTGAGGGTAGCTCTTTCTTTCTCTTTGTTAAATGATTCATTTACTGCACCACTGTTGGTAGAATCTGAGTAGATATATGTGGTATATGTGTTTTTCTTTAGTCCATAGAGTTCGTGGTAGAAGAGGAAGTATACTTGTTTGTAATCTGCTGTTTTACCAAAAACGGGGCTTGTGGAGTTCCAAATAACTGCGTTGATGTTGAAGTTCCCATTTGCATCAGTGCTAGCTGAACCTTTTATCAAAGTACTTTGTTGTACTGACTCTGGATTTGTTTCGTAGGTTCTAAAGTCGGAGTTCCGTGCCGCTTCATCATAGTAGACATACACTCTCATCCCTTCTATTGGATTGTCATCTTCGTCCCTCACAACTCCACCAACACCACCTTTAAATACAACTGAGCAGCTGGTGAAGGTAAGAAAGACGATTAATAAAATGATAATAATATTGCTATATTTTTTCATATCTGTTGCCTCTTTTTTCTCTTTTTTTAAGGTTACTCATCTCATTTAGATTATATAACAGGGGAATAATGAAAAGAGTAAGGAGGGTTGAACTAATTAACCCACCCACAATTGCTTGCCCTAATGGGGCATATATACTAGAGGCTTCTCCTGTAGCTAAAGCCATAGGAATTACCCCAAGCATTGTTGTAAGAGTTGTCATTAATATAGGGCGGAGCCGCTCTGCACTTGCACTACTAATAGCTTCTAGAATTCTTTGTTTTTCTTGTTGAACATCCTCATACACTTCAGATTTTCTCATCTCTATATTTATCGATTCAATGAGGAGTATACCATTATTAACCACCATACCAGAGAGGGCTATGATAGCCATGAACGAAAGGAGTGAGATTGATGAATTAAATATAAGAAGACCTAAAACAACACCAATAAGGGTAAATGGAATTGATGCCATAACGATGAAAGGTTGTTTGAAAAATTCAAATTGAAGAACCATCACTGTATATACCAAAAATATTGCAACAAGTAATGCTTGAACCATTGGAGGAACTGAGTCTCGTATCAACTCAACTAAGCCACCACTACTTGTTGAAACTCCAGATGGAAGAGGATTACTTCTTAGATAGGAGTCTATTGCAGCACTTGCACCTTTAGTATCTTCTGTTACGAGGGTTGCACTTACTGTGATCGTATTTACCCTATTTTTATGGTTAATTCTATTTACAGCTTTTTCACTGAGTACTTCTGCAATTGAAGCAAATGAGATTTCTCTTTGATCTGATGTAATAATTCTAGATTTTAATAGAGTTGATGAGTCAAAAGGATTTTGGCCAATATCTGAGTCAATCATAATGGGATACACTTCATCTCTATCACTTTTTAATTCTCCAACCTCTAATTCACTAAACAAGAGGGTACTTGTGAGACCACTTTCCATACTACTTAGGCCAACAGAGGCCATAAGATATTGACTCATTTTTAATGTAAGTGTCTTTGAATCATATGAAGTATCAATTGAGGTGCTTAATACACTCTTTTCTTGAGCAAGTACTTTTTCTAATTTTTGAGCTGTTTCGTATAACAAAACGCCATCTTCACCCTCTAGGGTAATTGCATAGCCACCTCCATCTGCAACAAACCCAACAAGTTTATCAAAACCACCATTAGTTACTTTTATCTCACCACCAACAATCTGTTTGTTTAAGAGGTATTGCACTTTCTCAATGAGTGTAAAGACTGAGCGCTCTCTTTTATCTACTGGCTCTAGTATTACTCTCATATGTGCTTCATTTGGACTGCTAAACCCATACCCACTGCCCCTGCCACTAATAAGGGTAATGGAGGTGTGCTCAACCACTTCATCTTGCACAATGCGCAATGCTTGTAAACTCCGTTTATGAGTCTCTTCTAAACTTGTTCCCTCTTCATATGTGATATCAACATAGAACTCTCCTGTATCTGTGCTAGGAATAAATGTGATGCCTAACATTCCAATAGCCATGATGCTCGCTGTCAGGGCACTAAGTGCAATAATAAAAACAAAGAATCTGTGGTGAAGAGCCCAAGATAGCCCCTTTTGATATAGGTGAGTGAGTGATGAGATAAAGGATGAGAAAAATAAAACTATTTTCAATTCCCTCTTCTCTCTTCTAAGGAGGAAGTTGAGGATAAAAGGGACAACAATGACAGCAACTAAGAATGAAGCACTCAAAGAGAGAATAATGGTTAGTGATACATCACGTAATATTGACCCTACAATACCTGTTAAGAGGGAAAGAGGGACAAAAACTGCAATCGTTGTTGTAGTGCTTGCTAAAATCGGAGCACTAATTACTTTAGCTGCATCAATAATTACCTCATCTACTCCTATCCTTGGATTCTCATCATACTCTTTTATAATATGTTCAAGCATAACAATAGAAGCATCTACTACCATTCCAAGAGCAATAACCATCCCTGATAAACTCATCAAGTTAATGCTTATAGAGAGCACTCTCATCCCGATTAAAGTAAAAAGAATACTTAAAGGAATAGAGAGGGCAATAGTGAGTGTTGCCCTAATATCTGCTAAGAAAAAGAGCATCACAAATGTTGCCATAATTACACCAAACAACCCAGATCGAATTACGGTAAATAGTGATGCTTTTACTGTAGCTGAGTCATCATTTATGAGAGTTACTTGGTATGAGGATGAAGAGAAGAGGGGACCATCTAATAAAGATCGAATTTCTTTAGCAATACGTAATGTGTTTCCATCTTTTCTCTTTGTCACATCAATTACAATTGATGACTCTCCAGTTCCATCTATATAGACATCTGGCTGTTGGAGCCCAACAGTCACATCTGCAACATCTTTTAGTGTCACTAATGACCCAGAAGCATTTATTCCAACAATAACATCTTTTAATGTATCAACACTATTCACTCTTCCATCGAATTGGAAAATGGTCTCCTTCCCCTGATACTCTGTTGTTTGTAGGGGTAAGAGAATATTGGAGTTTTGTATTGCTTGCATTACAGATATAGCGCTTATTTTTTGAGTATATAAATCTTCTGTCCTGAGCCTAACTCGAACTTCTTTTTCTACATCTCCTGTTACTGAAACTTCTGCTACACCTTTAATTCTTGTAATATTTGGAATTATTGTTTCATCAATAAAATCACTTAATTCACTCATATCGCCACTAGAAGAGATACTAAAGGTAAACACCGGAAGCATGGAAGCATCTCCCACAACGGCAACTGGGTCTTGGGTGAGGTTATTTGGAAGTTGATCTTTCAAATTGCGAATTCTGTAACGAACCTCTTCAAGCATCTCATATGGATCTATTCCATCACGAAAGGTGATAGTAATCCAGCTCACAAAGTTTGTGCTGCTACTACTAATTGATGAAAAATTTGGAAGGGTAATAAACTCTTTTTCTAAAATATTAGTAATATCTTTTTCAATCTCTTTCGCACCAGAGCCAGGATAATAGGTGAGAACTTCAATGGTTGGAAGGGAGATATCACTCATGAATTCAATATTCATATTAATAACAGAAATAAGGCCAAATACTAATAAGACAATGAGGAGCATAGCAACCCGAGATGGGTGTTTTACTGATACTTGTGAAATATTCATATCTTTCTATTCACCCTCTACAGTTGCTTCAACTATTTGATTGTCTGCTAACAGATGAACGCCTTGCACAACAATGAGCTCATCTTTAAGGGAAGAATCAACAATGAGCTCTTCAGAAAGGATTAAGAAATTTTTAAGAGGGGTATATGTTACTCTTTTACTCTTTGTATCATACGTGTAAATATGGGATGAGTTTGTGATAGCTGTGTGGCTAATAGTATGGGCATCTTTGTAAACTTTATATACAACTTCAACCTTCACATACATCCCAACTGCTAGATCTTTCACCCTTTTGCCATCAATTGCACAAGTTAACGTAAAGGAGGCATCCTGAGGATTAATAAATGGAGAAATAGTTTCAACTTTTGCTTCAATTAGTTTTGGCTCACTAGAGCCATCACTGTGATGTAGATATACAATAAGATCATCTTTATGAGATACAATAGTATTCCAATAGGTAGAGGGGAGGGTGATATCTAACACCATATCATCTAAATTACTCACTACAGCAACGGGGCTTCCTGATTGCCCCATGGAACCTACACTTAATTCACTAGAAATGATAGTCCCACTGATTGGACTTTTAATGGTTGTGTACGATAATTGAGTAGAAGCTAACTCATATTGCCCCTTTGCAACTTCATACTTTCCCTTCACTTCATCTGCTATTTGTTTAGAAACAGAGCCAGATTCATACAATGATTTAGTTCTTTCATACGATGCTAGTGCAACATTGTAGGCAGCTAATGCGTTTTGCATATTGAGGGTATGAATTTCATCATCAAGCTTTGAAATAATATCCCCCTTATGTACATAATCTCCAATTTCCACTCTATGCTCTTTTACCTCTCCACTTACTAATGGGACTATTGGAATCATTGACCTTGCCTTTACATAGGCATAGGTTGAAAGAGAGAGATTAACATCTTTCATCTTGACTTGAGATACTACAACAGGAATAGGAACTACTTCTTTCTCTTTTTCAGGTTTGTTTGAAATGTAGATAAATAGATATGCAATAAGAGCAATAACAATAAGAAGAATAATGTATTTGATTATCTTAAGAAAATGTGACCATTTCACTAAAAAGTCTCCTTATATTAGACCCTTTAAGGATACCATAGCAATGAATGCTATACAACATGAGCATGTGTAGAATAGGTAAAGATAGGGGGGAGAGCACTCTGTATCTACCTTGAGTCTAGCTAATTCTCTTTTGACGTAGCTCATAACATCTACTATACTGTTCATAAGAAGCCACCTTTCAAGGAGGGTGTTATAATGAATGAACGAGCCATAGTTGCAACCGACCTTTCAGATGCTTCACACTTCATGGTAGAACATCTTTCTCTTCTTCATGAGCTTAGCGTTACATCAATTGTCCTACTTCAATGCCCAGACTACCAAGAAATTGCAAGTGAAGTATTTCCCTACATAGCCTCTATTGAGCAAGAGAGGTTAGAAAAACAAAAGGATATTCTTATTTCATGTGGATTTAAAGTAGAGGTTCTTATCTCACCTGGAAATGCAGCAAGTGAAATAAATAGAATAGCACAAGAGCTCGATATTAATCTTGTAGTAGTTGGCTCTATGGGACACTCCCTTATTAGTGGAGCCTTTTTAGGAGGAGTTGCCCACTCTGTGATGCTTAAAACAAGAAAGCCTCTCTTGATTATTCGCCTTGCCCTTAATAAAGAGGGGTCTCTTACCCTCAACTTACCCCTTAACCTCCTTCTTTCTCATGTCTTATTTTGTACCGATTTCTCTAAGAATGCTGAAAAAGCATTTGATACATTTCTTGTTCGAATGAGTAGTGTAGTTGCTAAAAAGGTTACTCTTTTACACGTTATAGATGATAAAAAAATCGAGTATTTTGGAAAAGATAATGCTCAAGAGTTCACAACAGCTGCAACTCAGCGTCTTTTACACAAAGGGCAAAAGGTGAAATCAGTTGGGATAAGAAATGTAGATATCTTAGTAAAGGTGGGGGATGTACATGATCACATCATTCATGCAATAGAAAAAGAAGGGGTCTCTCTTACTGTTATGGGGACAGTTGGAACTTCATTTATTAAAGAATTATTTGCAGGAAGTGTGAGTCAATATGTTGCTCGTCACTCACCTACACCTGTTCTTTTACTACCACTTAATTAACTTATTTTACACTAATTTGACACATCTATAATAAATATGTGATGATAGGGTAAGAATTAAAGGAGTTTTATATGTATATAGCTATGATAAATATTCATGGGCTACTGAGAACTGATAATATTGAAATGGGAAGAGATGCTGACACAGGTGGCCAAACAAGGTATGTTGTAGACCTTGCAAAAGAGATCAGTAAACATGAAGATATTTCCCTCGATATTTTCACAAGAAAGATAAACGACAAAAGATTAAGTCGTGATTATAATCAGAAATTTGAAGAAATTAGTGAGAATGTAAAAATAGTACGAGTAAGTTGTGGAGGAAATCAATATATTCGAAAAGAGAAGCTATGGCCTTATCTTGATGAAGCAGTTGATGCATTAATTGAGTATTTTATTAAAGAAAAAAGGATTCCAGATGTAGTTCATGGCCATTACTCAGATGGTGGGTATATTGCTAGTGAAATAGCTACCTACTTTAATATTCCCCTTATCTTCACAGGCCACTCTCTTGGTAGAAATAAGTTAGAGTATTTAAGAAGCATAGGATTAACAGATGAAAAGATAGAAGATTATTACAAGATAACAAAAAGAATAGATAACGAAGAGAGAAATATTCGCCTAGCTGATATGGTGATTACAAGCACACACTATGAAAAAGATGAGCTTTACAGCGCGTATGAAAATAGAGTGTTAGATAAATTCACTGTTATTCCCCCTGGTGTGGAGTTAGATATTTTCTTTCCTTACTACCACTATGAAATAGCTTCAGCTACAATACCCGAAGAGCAAAAAATGGCTCAGTATAATATGGTACGTGAAATCAATCGCTTCCTCACAAACCCAGATAAACCAATCATCCTTGCCCTTTGTAGACCAGAGGCAAGAAAGAATATTGATACTCTTATTGAAATATATGGAACAAGTCCAGATTTACAGGCAATAGCAAACTTAGCAATATTTGCAGGTATTCGAGACAATATTAATGAAATGGAAGAGGGGGAGCAGGAAGTTCTTACCGATATGCTCCTTTTGATGGATAGGTATGACCTCTATGGGAAAATGGCTATTCCAAAACATCACAATCCTCAAACAGATGTTCCTGAGCTCTATAGAATTGCTGCTCTAAAAGGGGGATTATTTATCTCTGCTGCAGCATTAGAGAACTTTGGGCTCACCTTCATTGAAGCAAGTAGTGTAGGGCTCCCTTTTATTGGAACAAATAAGGGGGGAGTGCAAGATATTTATAAGAATTGTAAAAGTGGTCTTCTTGTTAACATTGAATCAAATAAACAAATTCATGATGCTATTGAAAAAATTCTCACAGACAAAGCAACATGGGATGAACTTTCGAAAAATGGAGTTGAAAAAACAAGGGAAGTCTATAACTGGACACACCATGTTGAAACCTATCTAGAGAATGTAGAGTCAGTAATCAAAGAGAAAGAGAAGAGAGTTGCAAAAAGTGAGAAAAAGACCAAAAGTCTTGCTTCAAGGATGAAAAGTACATCACACCTCTTAATGAGCGATATTGATAACACCCTCACAGGAGATGAGGAAGGTCTTGCATCTTTTATTTCGCTCATTGAAATGAATCGAGACACTTTAGGCTTTGGTGTTGCAACAGGAAGAAGTATAGACTCTGCTAGAGAAGTATTAGCAGAGAACAATATCAATGATGTAGATATTTATATCACAAGCGTTGGCTCTGAAATCTATTACACCGACGCCCTTATCTTAGATAAAGGGTGGGCAGCCTATATAAGAAGAAGATGGTATAAACAAAGAATTATTGACACACTTAGAAATATTTCTGACCTTGAACTTCAAACAGAAGATGGGGGAGTGAGAGAGTTTAAAGTAAGTTATGATATTAAAGAGGGAGCAGATGTTGCAATTCTTAAAGAAGAGGTGAAAGAAGCCCTCTCATTAGCAAAATGTCCTCATAACGCAATTTATTCCCATGACTCATACCTTGATATCCTCCCATACAGGGCAAACAAAGGATTAGCACTTAAATATATTGCGTGGAAATGGGATTTGAAACCCTCCACTATTATTACTGCGGGAGATTCTGGAAATGACAGAGATATGCTTATCTCTCCATTTAAAGGAATTGTTGTTGCAAATCATGAAGAGTCTTTAGAAGATGTAATAAAGAAAAGGAACATCTACTTATCTAAAGCCCCATATGCACAGGGGCTTCTTGAGGGACTCATTCATCATAAAGTTGTAAGTAGCTGATTCATTGCATAGGTAAGAATTCCTTTATGTTTATAATAAAGGAGTTCTGCCTGATTCTCAATCTTACACACAACAGGGAAACTCTCTTTTGTGTTATCACTACGAATGATTGCAACTTCAATAATTTGTTTTGGAGAAAGATGTGTATCGATATAGATATTACACACTTCATCTCCCTTCAAATTAAGAGTAAGAGCATTATTGTGGGGCATGAATTCAAGAGGCAAGACACCCATCCCAATTAAATTACTTCGATGTATTCGTTCAAAAGACTCAGCTATTACAGCTTTTATTCCTAGTAGGTAGGTCCCTTTTGCTGCCCAGTCTCTTGATGAACCTGTTCCATACTCCTTTCCTGCAAAGATAATAAGGGGAATATTCTCATCTTTATATTTCATAGCTACATCATAAAAGTAGCCCTCCTCTTTTTGAGGATATTTAATAGTGTAGCCCCCCTCTTTTGAACCCATCATTATATTTTTTAATCTAATGTTTGCAAAAGTACCCCTAACCATCACTTCATCATTTCCTCTTCTTGACCCATAGGAATTGAAGTCTCTGATAGATACACCTTTCTCTTTTAGGTATACTCCTGCAGGGTAGGAGGGGTTAATTGCTCCAGCTGGTGAAATATGATCTGTTGTAATACTATCTTTAAAAATTCCAATGATATGAGATGAATAAATTGGGGTAATCATCGACTCTTCCTCACCTATTGAATCAAAGAAAGGGGCTTTTTGTATATAGGTAGAATCCTTATTCCAATTATAGGTGAGGCTCTTTGTAACATTGAGCTCTTTCCAATTATCATCCCCATCTAGGATATTTTCATACACCTCTTTATAGAGCTCTTTAGTAATATAGTTTTTCTCTATCTCCTCAATTTCTTCTTTTGATGGCCAAATATCATCAAGGTAGATATCAACCATATTTTCATCTTTACCAAGTGGTTCATTATAGATATCTCTCGTAATATTTCCAGCAATTGCAAAAGCTGCAACTAATAAGGGGGAAGCTAAAAAGGATCCTTTCACTTTTTGATGAATTCTTCCTGTAAAGTTTCTGTTTCCAGAGAGAATTGCAGCGAGTGGAACTCCATTTTCATATGCTTCATCACTTATTGGAAAAAGGGGTCCACTATTACCAATGCATGTTGTGCATCCATAGGCATCAACATAAAAGCCAAGTTGTTCAAGATAGGGTAAGAGCCCTGATGTAGATAAGTATTTGGTCACGACTTGAGATCCTGGTGCAAAACTTGTTTTCACCCAAGGTTTTACTTTTAATCCTTTTTCAACTGCTTTTTTTGCTAAAAGAGCTGCTCCTATCATCACCTTTGGGTTACTTGTATTTGTGCAACTTGTAATTGCTGCAATAGCAATACTACCTGGATCCATCCCTTTATAGCTTTTGCTATCAGAAGTATGAAAGTAGGGAGAAGCGATAGTAGAAACATCTTGTAGTGAAATTCTATCTTGTGGGCGAGTTGGGCCAGCTAGAGACCTCTTTACACTCGATAAGTCAAAGGTAATGACCCTGTCATACTCAATTTCTTCCCTCTCGTCATAAATAAGGTGATTCTCTTTCGCATAACTTTCTACAATGGCAGCCTCTTTCTCCCTATTAGTGAGTCTTAGGTAGGTAATAGTGTGTTCATCAATAGGGAAGTAGGCAGTAGTTGAGCCAAATTCTGGGCTCATATTTGCAATTGTTGCTCTGTCGACTACAGTAAGAGTTTGATACCCTTTTCCAAAGAACTCAACAAACTCTCCTACCACTCCCTCTTTTCTTAAAAGCTCAGTAATAGAGAGAACAATATCTGTTGAAGTACACTTTTCATCTACTACTCCTGTGAGATTGACTCCTACAACTTTAATATCTGAAAGAGTATATTCGAGTCCTAGCATGGTAGCTTCTGCTTCAATACCTCCAACACCCCATCCAAGTATTCCAACTCCATTAATCATTGTTGTGTGGGAGTCTGTTCCAATAAGGGAATCTGGAAAGAGAAGGCCCTCTTTTTCATATATAACTGATGCAAGGTATTCAAGGTTAACTTGATGACATATTCCAGAACTTGGAGGAACAATCCTCATGTTGTCAAAAGAGAGCGATGCCCACTTAAGAAACTCATAGCGCTCCTTATTCTGTTGATACTCTTTTTGAGTGTTGCAGAAAATAGAAGAGGGGGAACCTGTACACTCAAGTTCTACTGAGTGATCGATAATGATATCTACTGGAATGAGGGGCTGAACGAGATCTCCCTTTTGGAATTTTGTCTCAACAACATCTTTTACTGAAGCGAGGTCTACAACAGCTGGAACCCCTGTAAAGTCTTGCATAAGCACTCTTGTTGGAAAGAATGGGATATCCCATCCCTCTTTTTGAGATACAAAACTTGTAATAAGAGAGTCTTCAATACCACTTTTTTCTTGGTTTCTTAACAAGTTTTCAAGTAAAATTCTTTTCACAAAAGGCATCTTTTTAATATGCTTAACTCCACAAACATCTAATGGATAGTAGTGATAGTGTTCATTCTCTATTACAATTTTCTTAACTTTATTTTTCTTCATAATAATCCTCATCTATTATAAAACAGGTTTAATATCATCATTTCCTATATATAAAATATCACTTGTAATGCCAATTTGGAACCCACGTTCACCTGTAGTTGCTTCAATTTCAACTCCAATAAACGGGGAAATATTTGCTCCCACTCCAAGAATATACTTCAAAGCTACTGTTGCCCCAAAGAAATATCTATCATCAAAAGAAAAACCATTGTTATCAACATAAAGATTCGTTGAAGCATGAAGGGTGATATCTACTTCATGAATTCCACCATACAAAAATGGAATATCGAGTGGAGCAATTGGGATATTGTAATAGAGGGAAAAGTTTGTCTTATTATATCCATCTTTTCCAAAGCCTTTTTGTGAAAGATAGAGAGGGGGTAGGATAGACTGAGGATTGTAGAAGTCGTTAAAAAGAAGGCCATGAGCATATGCATTTTTTACTTCAAACTTTAGTGTTTGATGATATAACTTTGTAGGAATTGAAATAGTTGCTCGAGCTTTAGACAAAAATGCTTGATCTTTGCTATTAAGCAAAACAGAGTTTTGTAGTGAATAGGAAAAGGATGTTGAAAAATAGCCAAATGTATCAAGTGGTGCTTTGCTAGAAGAATAGGAGTGACTAATTTGTCCTACCACGTATAATTGATTGTGTATTAAAGAGCGAGATAGCCCGGCAAGGAGTGACCCTGAAGTATAATTGACCCCTCTAGGGGTAGAAGTATATCTGAAGGGGAAAGCGAGAGAGGTTTGTACACTGTTAAGCCTCACCGAATGAGAAAGTGGTTCATTAAAGGATGCACTCATGGCAATAGAAACAGGCCCTGGGTTATATTGATAATTAAGGGATGCTCTAATAGCTTTATCATCTATGCTATAGCCAGCTTGTCCTTGAATAATGTGTTTTTGAAGGTAACTTGTCCATATCGTCCATGCTGCAGGAACTACCCTGTTTTCTTCAATGTATGGAAGAGGCACCCACAGGTTGAACTTGGGGTAATCCCTATACTTCTTTTCAATAAATTTAGTCGTATCTGTTTCTTTCCATTTTTCAATACTAGGTGCATCAAGTGTAAATTCACGTCTACTCATCGTTAAAAAAGAATTCTCTACAGAGAAAAGAGATTCTCCACGTGCTCTGTAAGATGTGAGGTATGTTGTCTTTGGTGTAATAATGCCATCGAGTATTCCAATAGCATCTTCATAGCGTAAAGAGATCTCTTTACTCTTAATATGAACACTATAAAGTGAGTAGGGTTTATCATGATCACTCACAAATGAAATATTCTCTTCATCAATAAATCGAGGAGACCTTAGCTCTGCTTTAGTTGGGCCAACGATTGTAGTCCAAGTATCTCCATCATAAAGAACTAAAGAAGAGGTTCCTCCCTCTACAACTACCGCTGTAATACATGAAGATTTTTCACTAATATGTGGAAAATATATTGAAGAAGAGGGTGAATCAAATAAAATAGTTTTATCATTATTTTCTAATTGTAACTCTATAAGACGATACCTATCTTTCACTTTTTCTAAAAGAATAAGTCTATTTCTCTCATCATCAAGTTGCACCTGATAATAATGCTCTTGTTTTGTTATTCTCGTATATTTTTTTGTATCAATCTCTACTCTATATATGTCACTATAACTTACTGGTGCATTTAGGAGTGAAGATTGGTTGAAAAAGTCTGCACTTTGAAAGATGAAATATGCTTTTTTTCCGTCTTTAGAAATACTTACTCCATCTTCTTTGAGTGTTGGAAGCCTGTTGATGAGTTCTTCTTGATTGCCACTTTCATCAAGGCGTAGCAGTGAAACACCTTTATGGAGAGTGTAGCTAGTTGCAAAAAGGGATGAGTCAATAACATCTATCATATCATAAGAGGCAATTTTGTTATCAGTTATCCCTATAGCTTCTTTTCCTTTGCTCGTATCTATTTGTTCTTTGAAAGTGGCAAGAGAGAGAGAATAGATCTCTTTTGCTGATAAACCTGTTACTTTCTTTATTGCAGGTGAAAAGCCAAAGAAAGGAAATCTCGTATAGAGGCGGTTTATTTCATTAAAGCTTGAAATTCCATAATTACTAATAATATAGTCAAGCATGAAATAACCTGTAAGATAGATCCTGCCAGATGGGGGAAGAAGTGATGAATAGACTCCTTTAGAGAGTGACCACATAGTTTCATCATCTAATAAGGATGCCCTTATTTTCATCTTGAACCTTTCATTATCACCCCTACCGCCAAGAGCAAATATGCTCTCAGTGTTTGTGGTGATTCCTTCTAACCACCATCCACTCATAAATATGTTATTCATGTTGGGGACTTCTGGCCCAAATATTGGGGTGAGAAAAGAAGCGGGGCCTATTGGGTTTGTAAGGTGAAGGAAATGGGTTAATTCATGAACAAATAAAGAGTAGAGCCATGATGTGCTACGGTGACCTAAAAAGAGTGAGTCATCACTTGTTACAAATAGTGTGACTCGGGATGGAAACGGGGAAAAGTAGCCATTAGCCCAAGCTGTTCTTCCCGTGATAACTACAGGAACGAGCTTTTCACCCTTATATTCTAATTCGCCCTTTAAAGTTTCATACACCTCATCTCCAAAAGAAGCTACTTCTTGTGCTGCTTCTCTATAAAGAGGTTCATAAATAATATGTAGGTGCTTTGTTTTAATAGAAAGATATCCATTATAATCACCTGGCACTGCAATTAGGGCAATTTGTGTAAAAACTAAGAGAACAGTAGTTAGTAAAATAATTAAAGATTTCTTCATACAATTACTCTACGCAATTGTATGAAGGAGCTCAAGCTTTATTTTTATAATTATAGCCTCCTAGCCAAATTTCCCCTTTTTCATCTATGATAGGGTATATACTGATTAACTACATAAACTGGTGCAAGGAATGTAAAGACTATTCTACTATGTTAAGTGAAAAAGAGAAGAAGAAAAGAGTTCTAGTTTTACATACGATGATATCTCTCTATTGTAACAAAACACATCAAACAAAATACCTTTGCAAAGAGTGTGAAGAGCTAAATAGGTATGCATCAAGAAAGTTAGATGAATGTCACCTCCTTGATGATATGTTCTTTTGTTCATCTTGTAATGTACATTGCTATGATGAATATCACAGAGATCGGATCAAACAGGTGATGAAATTTAGTGGAAAAAGGATGATCTTCTATCATCCAGTCATGGCACTCAGGCACATAATAGAAACACTAATTAGAAAAATAAGGTGAAAAAATACCCCATGTAATTATCTGTTAATGTGAAAAAAAGTACGATTTAAGGATAAAAGTAATAATTTAGTCATTTTGTAACGTAAAATAAGGAAAAAATGTTTTAGTATTAAAGAGCATAGTGTACTATATATGTATATAACAAATATGAAAGCATGGAGGCTTATATGAAGATGAAGAGACTGGGAATTACTATATTATTGATTGTAATCATTTTGAGTTCTGTTTTTGCAGCTTCTCCTAGCAAGTTTGATATTGGAATATTAAACTATTACAGTATTCAGGACATAGCTGACACAGAATTTACAGCTTACACACCAGGGGTGAGACTTGAAGGACACATTACTCCCTGGTTTGGACTCGGATTAGATGCATTGCTTGAGAAGCCTTTTGAAAGCCCCTCTGGCGTATATAGCATTATTGCTACAACAGATGTCTCTTTTAGAGCGCCGCTTGGCTTCTTTGAACCATATATAGCTCTTGGACCCACTTACATTCTTCAGATTGACTCAGGTGTAGAATTATTTTCTAATGTTGCCTATAGTGGAAGAGTTGGGTTTGACTTCAATATTACACCTATTTTTACAGTTGGAGTAGAGGGTAAATTATTGTTAGATGACCTTTCTGGTTTGATAGATGGGAGTTACTCCATTGATTGGCTAGATTCTACCTTTGTGGGCCTCACTCTTAAAGCTAAATTCTAAGTAACGTATTAAGTGATAAAGAATGGGCTATCTCTTACCGATAGCCCAATACATTATGCATAGTTAGGAATCCTTCTTCAAGTTAGGAGGATTTTCTTTTAGGTATTTATGATCCCCGCTTATATCGAGTACCACTTCTCCTAAATTCCTCTTCAAAGAATTCTCTGTTGTCATTGCAAAAGCGATATCAACCTCTTTTGTAAACTCATTCTTTACAGCACGCATAAGTCTAAGAATTTCATCTTTCTCAAAGCCGTGCGCTATTACTACTTTTTGTTCACTCATACTCTTTATAATAATAAATGATTATTACCTAGACAAGAGATTTAAATTTCTATTTTTGGTATACTCATCTTTATGAAAAGTTATCTACACTGTATCCCCTGTCTATTTGAACACATTGAAAAGTCAGCTTCTCTTTTTAATATAAGAGATGAACAAGCTAAAATTATCATGGATACCCTTGGCTCATATTTAAAAGATTCACCCCTTAGCATGAGCCCACCTGAAAGAGCACTTCTTGTTCAGCAATTAATTTGTGAATATCTAGGGACAGATGATCCATATAAAGCTATTAAAACTGAGAGTAATGATAAAGCTCTAGAGATTTATCCTCTTATTGAAAAATTAGTACTTGATAGTAATAAACCTCTTAATGTGGCAATAGAACTTGCTTGTGCTGGAAATATTATTGACTATGGAGTGAGCCCTGAAGGGGTTGATGTAGAAAAAGAGATTAAAGCTATTATAGCTGCTAGTGAAAGAAAGATAGCGAAAGAATCTAGTGATTTATTTGCTATCGATGAATTTAATGAGGCAATTGCTCACGCAAAAACCCTCCTTTTTATTACAGATAATGCAGGGGAGGTAGTCTTTGACCGCCTCTTATTAGAGACCATTAAGCGCCTTTATCCTGCCATAGAGATTACTGTTGCTGTTCGTGGGAAACCTATTTTAAATGATATTATTCTTTCTGAAGCGTATGAGGTTGGACTTGATACAAGTGCAACAATCATCTCATCAGGTGTTCCAACGCCCGGTACTGTATTAAAGTTTGCAACAGATCAGTTTTTAGAAGTGTTTAAATCAAGTGATATGGTGATCTCTAAAGGTCAGGGGAATTTTGAAGGGTTAAGTGATGAGGAGCGAGAAATATTCTTTCTCCTCCTCACAAAGTGTAAAGTCATAGCTGAGCATGTTAATTCTAAGATAGGAGATATCCTCCTTATTAACAAAAAGCCCACTTCTCAATTGCTTTAGCAACACCATCATCATCACAACTTGTTGTTTGATAAAGAGCCACATTTGCTACACCTTTTACACAGTTAGCCATTGCAACACTGTGTTTTACAGCTTGCAGCATCTCTATATCGTTTGATTCATCTCCAATCGCCATTACATTCTCTGGTGAAATTCCATATTTTTTCAATAGCATTTCTAATGCAAAACCCTTTGTTGCCCCTTGGCTCATTATTTCAAAGTAAGAAGGGTGTGAGTAGACAAGGTGAATCGTATCTTTGAATTTATCATAGAGCTTGATTCTGATTTTTTCAGTATCATCAAAATCTCCAACAAACATCGCTTTCGTAAAAGCTAATGGAGAGAGGGTAGAGAAATCTTCTGTTACGACACCTATCTGACTTGAAAGTGGTTCAAGGAAATCTCCATGCCTCCCATGCTCAGTATAATGGACCTTGTGTTGTCTAAAGGCTTGAAAAGCTGCTGGAGTGGAGTCAATAAGAGAAACTATGTATTTACTTTTTTCTTCTTTCATCGTTTTATGATAAAGATCTTTTTTAGCTACGGGGTCATAAATGCACGAGCCATTATAACAAATAACGGGGGAGGGGCTTCCTACTTGTTCCATGAAGTCTTCAATTGTGGAAAGACCTCTTCCTGTTGCAATGATTATTTTTATACCCCTCTCCATTGCCTCTTTCAACACTGATAGGGTGTATGGGGTGATTGTTTTATCACTTGTTAGTAGTGTTCCATCAAGGTCAATTGCTATGGCTTCAATGGTTGGTTTTTTCATCTTTTTATATCCTCATATATATGATTCACCTACAATACCATATCTAGGTGTTTGTTTTAAGATGGTCTACCTAAACAAAGTAATTATCTTACATACCCTTCTATTCAATTATTCTTTTTCTGTAGTATAATGGGTATCTAATGAACAGGAGATGATAATTATGACAAAAAGATGTAGTGTGAAAGAGACTCATGCAATTATTGACAAACTCATTGAAAATGATGAGGTGGTATTTCAAGCAGATATTGTTAATAAAAGGGGAAAAGCTCTCGACAGTGACCTCTCTTATAGCGAGATTGTTGCAAAAAGGCTCCTCACAAAACACCATTATATTGAAAAATTACAATCTCAAGTAAAGCATATCAAAGGAACTACCTACGGAATTTCTACCCACGATGGAACTACACTTAACCCAACTTTATTTGGCCTTGGAGAGCAAGAGCGAGTCTCTATCTCTTTATATAATCGAAAACACCTCGGCTCTTTAGGGACAGCCATCGATTATTTAGTTCCTATACATAAGAGAGAGAGTGAGACCCTATTAGGAACAATTGACCTTGTGAGTTACAATAAGGAAGAGTCAGCATTATATGTGACTAATTATCTCTACAATGAGGAGAAAAAAGTGACCCTCCTTCAAAGCTCCTTAGAGATAATCACTCTGAAAGAGACACTCAGTGAGAACTCATTTATAGCAAATTATTTACCTTTTATAAGAGAGATAGATGAAGAGGTTCCTTTTGAAGAGATCAATGTCGTTCCAGCCCTTCTTTTCTTTGAAGGTTCCTACCAAGATAGGTCACTCACTCGCTTACATGAAATGCCTCATGTAGTCGACATTATTGAATCTACTGATCTTGTAATAAATATACTAGCAACTCATTTAATGATAGTTGATGACATTGAGTTCATGACCCCTTCTTCAAAGTATCCTTATCGTCCACAAATATTTTATGAGCCAAGAATACAGCGAAGAGTTATTGATTTAGAAGATCTATAACATATACTCTACTAACTTTTTTATTTTTCACTTTACTCAAAACGTATAACCCATCCTAAGAAAGAGGAGCTAGTATCCTCTTTCTTAAAAGGTATATACCAATCTATCTCCTTATAACCATTTCTTTCGTTTAAATATCCAGATCATGAAAAGAGCAACAGCTACTAATACCCCTAAAAAGATGAAATAGGCGTATCGGTATGTAAGTTCTGGCATGTAGTGGAAATTAGTTCCATACAAGCCAACAAGGAAACTTAAAGGAATAAAGATCACACTAAACACAGTAAGAAACTTCATCACATCATTGAGTTTGTTTGAGGAACTCGCTCCAAGAGATATGCTTTGATCTTTTACCATCTGCCTATAGTTTTCTAATGTCTCAACAGCTTGGGTGCCAATGTCGAGTACATCTCGTAAGTAAATTAAACTTGAAGCACTATATAAAGAGTTTTCATTTCGTAAGAGATCTCGAATTGCATCACGAGAGGGCCTGATATGAGAGTGTAGAAAGTTAAGTTCAATTCGTGCTCTGTTTATAACACTAAGGAGAGACTCGGTTGGAGATGTTATTACCAACTCCTCATTCTTTTCTATTTCACTGCCAAGAATTTCTATAAGACTGAGATAGTTATTAAATATTGCATCAAAAAGAGCATAGCTTAAATAATCGGCTCCTGCTGAACGAATTCTCCCTTTTTGTTTACGAATCCTATTTCTTACCCCTTCAAACACATCCCCTTTTCTCTCTTGGAATGTGATAATAATATTTTCTTTAATAATGCAGGTAAGTTGCTCTGAGTGGACTTTTTGGTCTTTCTCTTCAATTCGCATCATCTTAAGCGTGACACTTATATACTCATCAAATGAAGCAACCTTACTTCGCTCCCCTGTATCCATGATATCTTCAAGTGTGAGGGGGTGTAGGTCAAATTGTTTCCCTATTTCTCCTATAAACTCACTATCATGGACTCCTGTGACATCAAACCAGTGTACTGCATCATCTACTATACTCATTTTTATATCTGATAGCTCTCCTATCTGTTCATCTACATATCCCCCATCATTGTAACTAATGAGGTGAAGTGTAGGGGTTTCTACTTTTTGACGTCCAATGAATACAAGATCTCCTGGAACTCTTTCTTTCTTTCCTTTTTGACTCTTTATAAATCTTGACACTCTTACACTCCTTATTATCTGTAGTGAATGGTATAACACTTCAAATAGTACTACAAGAGACCTACATTACCTGATGATAGGTAAGAAAAACCATAAAAATGGCAATAGTAACTGGGATGAAGACCATAACTGTCTCTAAAGATCCTTCTCGTGTTCCTATATATTTCATCAACTTTTTTATTATATTAAACCCTATTAATAAATAAATCCCTATTCCTACTACAAAAGTAGCACCACTTTTCACTACACTCTTAAATGAATAATAATCTACACCTAACTCTACTCCTACTTTTCTCGATAACATAGTAATAAGTGTAGGCCCTAAAAGGGCACTCATACTCAATAGGATGGTTAAGAGGGTAAGAGAGAGTCTCCCTTTTAAGATAAGTACTTTTCTTTTTGGTTTATCATCCTCTTGTGCTTCCTTACAAAAAAATATTCTACTTAGTTTAATAAAAGAAGCTACTGTAAAAGAACTTGTTATAAAAAGAAGAACCTTAGCAATATCTGATTTCATATAGGATGAAATAAGATACTTTGAATAAAACCCATTAAATGGGGGAAGGGCTATTATACTAAAAGTAGCAATAAAGAATGAGATAATAGTAATGGTGTGAGTTTTGGAGAGAACTAAGAGCTTATTTGCTGCTCCTTTAATCTCATATACGTTCCTATTGTTAACGCAATCAACTGTAGTTCCAATACTCAAAAAGAGAGTTGATTTAAAAAGTGAGTGGAAGATGATGTGAGAAAACGATGCAATGTAGAGGGCTTTTCCTACATCAGTATCAATTCCAACAGAGAAAGAGGCCCCCATTGATGCGATAATATAACCCATTTGGCTCACCGAGTGGTAAGCGAGAAGTTTTTTTGCATCTGATTGACAAAAAGCACTTACAACACCAACGAATGCACCTAAAAGACCACCTGCTGCTAATATTGAGCCACTTACATTACTAAATGGGAAGATGGGGAGTATATATGTAATAACAATGATAGGTATTTTAATAATAAGTCCAGAAAGTAGGGCAGAGACAGGATGCATTGCCATAGAGTGAGCAGAGGGGAGCCAAAAGTGTAGTCCTAGCATTGCACTACGAACGATAATAGAGAGTATAATAAAGGTGGCACTTAGATAGATAGAAAGGGAAGGTTTAGTGCTCCTTAACGTGAGGTGAATCATATCATATGATAAAGAACCACTTACTCTGTAAAGTCCATAGGTACCAATTAAGAAAAATATCATGAGTGTAGAGCTCACTAAAAGGTATGAAAAGGAGGCAAGGGTTGCTTTTGGCTTTCTACTAAAAGCGATAAGAATATAGCTTGTAATCCCCATCACTTCGAGGGCTACAAACAAATTAAATAAATCCCGAGTTGAAATTGCCATCATAATAGAGCTTAGTTGAATAAGGATAAGGGCTATGAAGGTAGGCCTCTTCTTTGCCTCTTTTACATCATAAAGATATGATATGTAGGTGATGAAAATTGCCAATATATAGATAACAAGAGAGGGGAACGTGAATGTATAAGAGATTCCAACCCCTTTTTGATATCCTCCAACAACAACCTCTATTGGTCCGCTCTTGTAAGTCTCTACCATCAAGATGAGAGAAAAAAAGAGGGTTATAAGAAATGAGAGTATAAGGGTATATCGTATAATAGTCCTTTGTATGAGTGAGCTGACTTTCACCTTACTCATTAATATAATGCTTGAAGCTACAAGGGGGGTGATGAGAGGCATAAAGATATATTGACTAGGTTCTATCATGTTCCCTCTCTATTATTTTTTTAATATTAAATGTGCGGTATGTAGCATAGAGATGGACAATGAGGGCAAGTGAAAAGCTTGTGATACACACACCAACTACGATTGCTGTGAGCATAAGTGCATGAACCATAGGGTCTACCATCAGCACCTCGCCTTCTTTTAACAGAGGAGGAGCGTTTCCTATAGAACTGCCACTTACTACAAATAATAATACAACACACGTATTTACAATATTAAGAGCTATTACCTTCTTTATAAGGCTAGGGTGAAAGATGAGTGCATAGAGGGCAATAATAAAAAGTGCTGCTAGAAGAATGTATACCATTATTATAACCTCTTTTCGCTTATCATAGAAATACACATTAATGAAATTCCAGAGCCAACTTTTAATCCTATAATTGAATTTAAGAGAACAATAAACCCCTCTTTTGGAAGCCCAAGATGGGGGAAGAAGTTACTAAAGAAATCAGTATGAAATAGAGTTGAGAGTATTGCCGCACTTAGAAACAAGAAAAATGAGATAGCTTCAATAGTAATGAGTACAGAGTGTTGAGTATGTTCAAGTTGGAGGCTGTCTGGATTGCCTATATAGAAAAATATAATACCAGAAGCAATAATAACACCCCCTTGAAACCCTCCTCCAAAGGATGAGTGACCGTACATCATAACATAAAACCCATAGATAAGAATAATTGGCCCAATTTTACTTGTTACAACCTCTAACAGATGAGTGCGTAAATAATGAGAAGCCCTTTTTTCTTTTTCTAAAATAAAGTCAAAATGGATAGGAATATGTTTGTTGTGAGTTAATCTTTTCATCTCTTCTAGTATGCTCATTGTTCCCAGTATTGCGACAATGAGAATAATTGTTTCCCCGAGCGTATCAAAAGCCCTATAGCCTAAGTAGATAGCACTTACAATATTATCAGCACCACTCTCTTCTTTAGCATGGGAAACAAGATAGTCTCGATTAGCAATCGGCCAAGGGGGGAGGTCAAGAAAAAATGGAATAGCACATGAGATAAGAAGAAGAATTATGATAATTTTTAATACTATATCTTTCATCATGAATCCTCACTAGAACTGTGTCGTATTGCCCACACAAAGATGATAGTAGTAATTCCAGCTCCAACAGCAGCCTCAGTAATGGCAACATCAGGAGCGTGTGAGATAAGAAAAATAAGGGCGCTCATTAATGATATTGCTGAGAGTGCAATGATAGCACTGAGAAGGTCTTTTGTGATTATAGCAAAAAGGGAGAGAGAAATGAGTGCAATAAGTAACAGAGGTATAATCATGTAGTATCTCCCATCTCATTTTTCCAATACATTCTTGTAACAATATAGGTTGCAGTTGGGCTGCTGATAAGAAAAAAGAGGATGATTATAATTATGCGGGATGCAAAAACAATAGAGGGGGCAAGTGCTAATAGGGCAATAAAGATTGAGAGGATACTCGTTGTACCTAATAGAGCAATACTATGAATTTTTTCATAGAACCCTTTAAAGCGAAATAACCCAACAATTCCCGCGCATCCAAACACAATAGAGAGGATAAAAAACAGAAAAGCAATTATTTCACGAATCATCTTCTTCCCCCTTTATGCTTCTTGGTAAAAATCTTGCAATAGCAAGAAGACCTAAAAACCCAAAAATGTCATATACGAGAGCAACATCTACATAAAGGACAATTTCATGTATTACTGCATAGAGTACTAAGAGAGCTAAAATTACTGCAGAAAGTGCCATCAAAGATATTATTCTCACAAGGCGAGAAGGACCTACAATAATTTTAACAATGAGTATAAGGATATAGAAAATTAATATATATTTTATTGAGGTGAATAGTATCTCTCTCATAAAAACACCTTATGAATAATCTCTTCACTCTTTCCTTTAATAATTTCACCAGCCTCTTTATTATGGGTAGTTTTGCTGTGAAACCAATTAACACTTAAGTGATCATCATTGAGGTCAACACAAATTGTTCCTGGAGTTAATGTTATTGAAATTGCTAGGAGCATCCTTGCAATATCAGAGTGTAGGTGAGTTCTAAAATGGACTATTCGCACATTACTTCTCCCTTTTATCACACACAGGAGCATTTTGAATGATGAAGAATAGATTGAATACAAAAGATAGAGGATGAAAAATATAACAAAGAGGGGATGAGCTATTACATAGCCAATATGTGATTGGTGAAATGGGATGAATACTCTAAAGGTAATAAGGGCAATAATAGATGAACCGATGAGTCCTGTAATAATTGAGTAATAATCGAATGATGCACTAAAAAGGAGCCAAAGAACAAAAAGAAAAGCACATGTAATACTATATCTCAGTATATTCCATGCTATTTTTGTTTTTTTCACTCTTTTTCTCCTTCATGACAAAGAATTGAGTAGAAAGATGTAGTATCCTTTGCCTGTAATAATGATAACCTAATTTCTTCCCTATGAAGAACTCTCGCAACAGATGATAAAAGTCTAAGATGTAAAGAAGATTGTCTCATTGGCCCTACGATAATAAATAATAACTTTACATGTTCTCCAGATTCTCCAAATGAAACCATTTCAGCAGTTCTTCCAGCTACGATATATGTTTTTGAGAGGGAAGGGATGTGAGCATGAGGAATGGCACAGTGAAACCCAATAAAAGTGGAGACTTCCTTCTCTCTTTGAAGAACTGCTTGTAAGATTTCACTCTCATCTAATTCATTATTGACTTTCACAAGGTGCTGTATAAGATGCTGTATCACTTTATTCTTATGTGTGATGGCAATATCAAGTGAGATATGTTTTTGAGATAAATAAGAACAAAGTAGATTCATTATTCATCCTCCTCTTTATCAATAATGAGGCCAGAAACCCAATCTACATCAATGGAGAACATAATGCCATTTCCTGGTATTTCTAATGATCCAATAATACTTTCTACTAAGGTTTTGACCGAATCAATTATTTCTTGGTTTTTTACAACAGATAGAATTGTTTTGTTATAGGGCCTGTTGCCCTTCATGAATTCTTTAAATCCTGCAAACAATGGGATGTTATAGGTAAGAAACCTCCCCATCCCTTCCGAGTCAAGGATAGTGGCCCCAGTTACTCCACCTTCTATGTAGGCTTGAATTACCTCTTCGAGAAACTCTTCATTATTCAATACAAATACGAATAATTTCATGGCACCTCTTTGTTTGTGTTGCAACATAGTACCACACTCTTATCCCCTTTCTCAATAAAAAGTTCTTTCTAGTGACAAAGTTAAGAATTCTGTTACAATAAAAATAGATAAGGAGAATATTGTGAAAACATTGATTGTCTATGAATCAAGGCAAGGATATACCCACAGGTGTGCCAGTGAAATTGCTTCGCTATTAGATGGATCTGTTGTAATCGTTAAAGCTAAAGATGGGCATAAAGAAGCTATAGAGCAGTATGACCTTATTATAATTGGGTCTGCTGTGTATGCGGGAAGAATTCCTTCTTCTATCAAAAAGTTTTACAAGCGCACAATGAGCGCCCTGTTACAGCTACCATTAGCTATATTTATGTGTGGAACAGGTATTGAGTTTAAAGAAAAGTATTATGCAAAGAATTATCCAATTCAACTACTAGATCACGCTCTCCAAAAAGGGTGGTTTGGAGGAGTAATTGAAGTAGATAAACATAAAAATGTTACTAAATTTGTGCTAAGTAGAATATTGAAAGGGGAAAAAGAGCTTCATGTAGAAAGGTTAGAAGAAATAAAGCCTTTTGTTGATGCTATAAAGAAACATATAGATGAGAAATAAGAATAGGCTGCCTCAAAGAGACAGCCTATACATAAACTTCTTGTGTTTTAAAGATTACCCTTTAAAAGCACCTGGGAGAATAAGATCTCCATATGTATCACGTGCTGATGCTATTCGGGCAATTGCAGCGTCCCAGTAATCAAAGATTTCTTTAGGAGCTTTTTTGTCCATCTTAGCAAAGAAAGCTTTTGTTCTTTCTAATTTATCAATCCATTTTGTACAACGGAATGTGAAGAGGTAATCGTAATCTTCTTTACTAAAGTCTTCATCAAGGTGCTTTTTAAAGAGTACTTTAAGGTCTTCATACAATGGGATTTTTCCAGTAGGAGTATCTAATGCATCATATTCATTATGAATTCTCCCTTCTGCCCAGTGTAGCCATACCTTCTTAGCAAGTTTACTTGTCATAAAGTTGCCATCTTTGTTTCTCATGAAGTAGTTATTACTAAATACTTTAGGAGTCTCATCTACACCTTCACCGAATGCAATGTTGTTCATGGTGTATTGTCCTAATGGGTATGAAACAAAGTCCATGTTAGCCATAGGAGAAGGAGTTCTTACACCCTCTGCACCAAGAGTTGCACTCGTGGTTTCAGATTCTAAGGTAGCAGCTTTTAAGAGAATACCATCTTTCCAGTTAGGACTCTCTTCAACTGGTACTGTGATATCACTATCACGACCACCGTAGAGAACACCTTCAATTTTTACACCCTCTTTAGCTTCAAATCCCTCTTTATCAATGTTATCAAGGTAGTCTAAGCGCATTGTGTAACGAGCGTTTCCGTGAGCAAGACCAACTTCTTTACCAGTTGCATCTTTTACCCCTTTCTTCCACTCGCCGAAATGGTTCATCCCTTCATCTGGAGTATCAACACCCATACCTAACCAGTATGGTTTCATATCTTTTCCTCGAAGAACGTTAGAGAAAATTACTTCTTGGTTCTTTAAAAGGTTTTCATAAATTACAGGGTCATCTTTTTCATTAACATCTTTGATAATTCCAAACATACCATTTTCAACGTTTACTGCTCTAAATTCACCATTAATGTTTCTAAAGTAGGCAATGTCATCACCAACAATTTGTTCACCTGGAATCATAGCTGTAGATGTTTTACCACATGCTGATGGGTATGCACCTGCAAAGTAGGTTTTTCTGTTTTTGTCTCCATCAACAGCTGCCATAATAAACATATGTTCACATAGCCAACCCTCTTTACCACTTTTATTAATAGCAAGACGCATACTATGTTTTTTAAGACCAACAGAGTTTCCTGCATATTGAGCGTTCATTGAATAAACAATATTGTTTTGTGTGTCCATGTAAATTCTTCGTTTGTCGAGATTCACTGAACATCCTCTTTCGTCTAACTCTCCAGCACTGTGGATAAAACGGAAGAAATCATCTTTTTCATCTTCTTTCATCTTTAAGAAGTGGTTATACGCTGATCTATAAAGGATAAACTCAGAGTGAGCTACATACCAGCTATCAGTGAACTGAATACAAGGGATAGTAAATGGTGATTCTGTTGGTCCTTCACTAAAGAATTGAACAACAGCGTCTTTGCCCTTCATATTACCTTTTGCAATATTCATGATTTCTGCCAAGCCTTCTTCGTACTCAATTGAGTTCATGCTTGCCATGTTTTCAAGGTTTTCTTTATATACCATGAATCTTGTGTTCTTTTTGTCTCGTGCCTGATCTCCGTAACCGTCCCAGTGGATAGTTTGTTTTGAGTTGGCTAATGGGTGCTCTTCGCCTTTTGCTAAGGCCTGGTCACGCACATACTGGACATCTTTTTCACTGTCATCACATACATAAATTGATGCTGGGTCGCAGTGTTCTGCGAAAAATCCAACAAAATCGATTACTTTAGGGTTCTTTAAAGCCTCAATTTTTTGATAGCTTTCTTCACTCATTTTTGATTTTAGGATTTCTCTGTAGTCTTTTTGCATACTGACTCCTTATATTTTCTAGAAATTAATTTCTTCCTCTTATTCTATAATACTTTGGAAAACGTAACAACCCTTAGAGACTTTTACACCTATTAATATATAGGATATTGAGTTAACTTTTCTACCATAGGTTCACGAGCTGCAACAAAGGAATATGCACATAGGTTCCCTATGGGCACATTTATACCTTTTTGGTAAAGAAGTGAGCTGTGAGAGTGGAAGAAAATGATCACAAAAACGATAGAAGGGTAATGATGGAATTGGGGTATTAAAAGAGCCTCGCCATACAGTAATTTCCTCTGTAAATACCATCTTTAGCTCCTCTTCAATCGAACAAATTAATGGTTAGTCATAGATAAAACCATGAAAGAATCTTTATCTATAAACACAAGATTCTCTTTAGTAAGTGATAAAAACGTCCTTGCGTGTGTAGTTGAAAGAC
>CAYVRR010000019.1:0-31423 GCA_964453215.1 uncultured Spirochaetaceae bacterium
ATAGATTGTGGGAAACTTTGTGAGATTTTAGTGAAATCCTTATTAATTATATAGTTACTAGGAAGTATGAATATGAGCGCCAACCCCTATAAGTTTATCTACAAGAGACTCATACCCTCTCTCTATCTGATATATGTTTTGTATAGTCGATGTTCCCTTCGCACAAAGTGTTGCTATAACTAGAGCCATACCTGCCCTTACATCCGGTGATGAAACTATTGCAGGTTTTAATGTAATTGGTCCTTCAACTAACGCTCTATGGGGATCACACAAAATAATGTTCGCACCCATTCTGATAAGCCAATCAACAAAGAACATTCTAGATTCATACATTTTTTCATGCACAAGAATAGCTCCTTCCATTTGGGTTGCTGTAACAGTAATAATGCTTAATAGGTCAGCAGGAAAACCTGGCCATGGAGAATCATCTATTTTGTTGGTATATCCACTCACTGTTTTTTTCATTATTCTCATTTGTTTCTTAGGTATTACTAAAGAAGTGGGGCCTATTTCTCTCCAATGGATTCCGATTCGAGAAAATCCATGTGAAATATTAATAAGATCATCATGCTTAATGTTATGAAGGGTAAGGCTACTGTGCGTAGCACCAGCTAATCCTATAAAAGAACCTGCTTCCATGTAATCAGGGCCTATAGTGAATTCACATCCACCTACCCGCTTTACACCCTCTACAGTGATAACATTAGAGCCAACCCCTTTAATACGAGCACCCATCTGGGTGAGCATATTGCATACATCTTGTACATGAGGTTCACTTGCTGCATTTCTTATTGTAGTAACACCTTCAACCATAGAAGCTATCATTATAATATTTTCTGTTGTTGTTACAGATGCTTCATGTAAGAATATATTGTTTCCTCGTAACTTCTCCCCTTTAACCTCTAAATACCCATCACTACTTACATTACAGTGGGCACCAAATACCTCTAAAGCAGATAAAAGTGTATCTATGCGTCTAAATCCAATTACATCTCCGCCAGGGGGAGGTAGTAGCAAATAGCCTGCATGTATAAGTAGGGGGGCAACTAATAAAAGGGAAGCTCGTATTGAATCTACAAGGTGAATGGGAAGTTCAATATTAGTATAATCAATATTTTTTGCCTCAATTTCAATACTCCCTGTAGAGAGAGTGTTCACTGTTGCCCCTATGTGCCTTAAAAGTTCAATCATTACACGCACATCGGCAATATCAGGAATGTTATGAAGAACGACCTTCTCCTCTGTTAAGAGGGCACAGGCGAGTGCTGGGAGTGCCCCATTCTTATTTCCACTAATATATACTTCACCTTCTAAGGTATAGCCACCATCTACGGTATATGTTTCCATGCATCAATGGTACAGGGTAAAAATCCTTTTGACAATCAGGTTGTCTAACAACTAAAAGCAAAGTAGAATAGTTTATATGGGAAAGAACACATTATCTGTCTATGGAGTTGGTAATCCACTCATCGATATTATTACCACCATTGAAGAGAAAAAATTAGAGCGCCTTGGTATACACAAAGGAGCAATGCATCTCATTGATATAGAGCAGAGAATTGCTTTATTAAAAATCATTGAATCGATGCATGTTGATTACTCTTGTGGAGGCTCTTGCCCAAACACAATTCTCACCCTAGCGGCCCTTGGAATAACAACAACACTTGCTGGTAAAGTTGGAAATGATGAGTTTGGTGAGATATATAAAAAACAAGTAATACTACACCAAGTTAAAGATGAAATTGCTATTTGTGATGAACCAACTGGTTCATCTATTATTTTTATCACAGAAGATTCTGAGAGAACGATGAATACCTTTTTGGGTGCTAATAGGTTTTACCATAAAGATGATATTATAAAAGAATCTATTATAAACGCCGATTTTTTTCACTTTACTGGATATATGTATGATACACCCTCCCAAAAAGAGGCTATTCATATTGCCCTCGATATAGCGAAAAACAATAATACAAAAATTACATTTGATATTGCAGATGTATTTGCTGTTGGAAGAAATAGAGAAGGATTTTTAACTCTCATAGAAAAGTATGCTGATGTTGTATTTGCAAATAGCGAAGAAGCTAGAATTATATTTGACCATTATGACCCTTATGAGTGTTGTAAGTCGATGGGGAAATTGTGTAATACAGCTATTGTAAAAAATGGAAAGCTTGGCTCCTACATTTCTCATAACCAAAAACTCTATAATGTTCGAGTTGAAGGGCCTAGCACTCCAATAGATACTACTGGAGCTGGTGATATCTATGCTGCTGGATTTTTATATGGATTGTGTAATGGTTTAGATATTGAACAATCTGGATATATTGCTTCCTTCTTAGCTGGAGAGATTATTCAACAGCGAGGAGCGCAATTTAGCAAAGAAAAAGCGCTCCAGATTAAACAAATGTTAGAGACTAAATTTAATTTATTGTAAGTGTGGCATCGGAAGAATTTCTTCCCAAGGAACTCCAACCTTCCCAAAATGACCATAATTCATATGTTCTCGATAAATCGGACGTAATAAGTCTAATTGAGTGATAATACCCTCTGGAGTAAAATCAAAATGGGTTGTAATAATCTTTTCTATTTCAGAGTCATCAATAATACCAGTACCAAATGTTTGAACTGAAATTGAAACAGGTTCTGCAATCCCAATCGCATACGAAATCTGAATTTCTACTTTTTTACATAATTTCCATGCAACGAGGTTTTTAGCAACAAAACGAGCCATATAACTTGCAGAGCGATCAACTTTAGAGGGATCTTTCCCACTAAAGGCACCACCTCCATGTCGAGCCATTCCACCGTAGGTATCAACGATGATCTTTCTCCCTGTAAGGCCTGTATCACCCGCAGGTCCCCCTGTAACAAATCTTCCTGTTGGATTGATATGATACTTAGTTTTTGGTGTAAGTAAGCCAGTAGGAGCTAAAACTGATTCAATAATTTCTTTTTGAATAAACTCTCTTAATTCAGATTGAGAAACTTTATCATTATGTTGGTGTGAAAGAACTACTGCTTTAATACTTACAGGAGTATCATCAATATATTCTAAGGTAAGTTGTGCTTTTGAATCGGGTCGTAACCATGAAACAGCTCTCTCTTTACGTAAAGTAGCTGCCCTTTGTAAAAGTCTATGGGAGTATGTAATAGGAAAAGGCATTAATTCTTCAGTTTCATCACAAGCATACCCAAACATTAATCCTTGATCTCCAGCCCCTTGCTTACCAGATGAACTACTAGAAGCATTTACCCCTTGAGCGATATCAAGAGATTGGGTATTAAGGAGTGTCTTTACTGTAACAGATTGACTATCAAAACCAATACCTTCTTCTGTATACCCGGTAGAGGCAACTACATCTCTTACGATAGAGTCAACATCTAATGTTGCATGAGAGGTTATTTCGCCACCTACTAATACAAAATTAGTAGTAGCAAATGCTTCACAAGCTACACGAGAAGTAACATCATCTTGTAAACATGCATCAAGCACTGCATCAGAAATCTGGTCACATACTTTATCTGGATGCCCTTCACTCACTGATTCACTTGTAAAAAGGTAATCTTTCATCACTAAATCCTATTACTTTCTTAATGGAGGAAGGGAATCATCTAAGAGAATCCTTACCTGTTTAAATAATCCATCACCTTCACTTTTTGTCTCAATTCCTTCAATATCATTTAGTGCTGTATGAACTAATCTTCTTTCAAATGGGTTCATTGGCTCAAGAAGTTGACTTTTTCCACTCTTTTTCACAAATTGAGCTGTTTTAAATGCAAGTCGCACGAGGTATTCTTCATGCCTTAAACGGTAATTTTCACTATCAACCACAACCTTAACATGAGAGACAATCTGTCCAGCAAAGACATTGACTAACAACTGAATTGCATCTAAATTTTTGCCTTTCTTTCCAATAATAATTGCAGAGTGCTTAGAAACAATATTAAGACCAAGTTTTTCTGCTTTTTTAAATTGTACTTCAACAGATCCTGGATAGCCCATTTTTACAAGGAGTGTAGAGAGAAAGTCTATTACTTTTTCTTCAAATTCCTCATCGTATATTCTTTTACCACTCTCTTCAATTTCAACTTTAGGTGCAATTTTCTCTTCACCTTGCTCATGAATATGTACTCTGATTCGTACATTTCCTTTTTTAAATAACGAACGCTTTCCACTATCTATTACTTCAATATCAATATCATCTTGAACTAGTTGAAGCTCTTCCATTGCTTTTGCAATAGCTTCTTGTTCACTTTTTCCTTCAAATTCTCGGATCATAGAACACTCCTTATCGTGTGTTATTTTTTCTTAGAATTCCTTTTGTTTACAACAGGAATTACAGGAGCTGCTTCAGCTTTCATTTTACGTCTCTTGTTTACAAATATTTGCTGTCCAATCGAAATTACGTTCATCACCATCCAATAGAGTAAAAGTCCCGATGGAGCATTATAGAGGATAAAGAAGAACATAATGGGCATACCAAATTTCATAAACTTTCCAGTCATACCAGATTGAGGAGTCCCTGCCTGAGAAATACTGAAAGAAAAAATCATAGAGGTTCCATAAAGAATAGGGAGTAACCGGATATCACTACCAATAAGTGGGAGTGATACTGGTGCAAAATTGATGATTGATTCTGGTAATGAGAGGTCGTTAATCCAACCTGGAATAAAGGTTGCTCCACGAAGTTCAAAATGCTTGTTCAAGAGGCCATATAGGGCAATAAATATTGGGAACTGGAATAACATTGGCAGACATCCACCAAGGGGATTAATTTTTTCTCTTTTATATAATTCCCCCATTTCTGCATTTAACTTTGTTGGATTATCTTTATATTTTACTTTTAGCTCTTCCATTTGAGGATTTAATGCCTGCATCTTAGATGTAGATTCCATACTCTTTTTACTAAATGGTTGTAATACTACTTTTATTAAAATAGTGAGTAAGATAATTGCAACACCATAGTTAGGAATTAAAGAATAGAAGAATTGGAGTAACCACTTTAGAATAGATTCAAGCCACCCAAGCCACGAGCTACTATCTAGGGCATCCTCTAAATTTAAATCAGAGAGACCAAAGGAGTTATCACTTGCTTTATTGTAGATAGCCATATTTGGTTTTAATTGAGGACCTACATAGAATCTAAATACATCTGTTGAAACTGATGATTTATAGGCGGGCCTAGAGAAGTACAATCTTGATTCAAGTAAAAGATTTTTATCTTTTTGTTCTGTTAATGTATAAGTATATTGAGTTGCATCAGGAATACCTATAATAGAGAAGTATTTACTTGTAATGGCTGTCCAGTTAATAAATTCGTCAGTTGAGTAGACTTCATCCTTAATTTTTGGGGTACTTTTTTTCCCATCTTTTTCAATATAGAAGCGTCTATATGTATAGTTTCCATCTGGTGGAGTATCAAATGATGGGCCGAGTTGAGGTTCAAAAGCTAATGTGTAGGCAAATCCATTATAATTAAGAGGAATTACTTTATTTTCACTATTTCTTACTTCTACAACAATTTCAAATAGATATTCATCTTGTCCAAATCGATATGTTTTAGAAATTGTAAAAGGGTTCTTTTCTACCTCTCCATTTTCATTCACCATTGCAAATTCTTGGCTAAAACGTACTTCATTCCCTTTTACTGAATAATTGAAAGAAGCATCAATAGGATTTGTTGTATCATTACCTGCATACAAACTGAAAGCTGGAGGGCTAGATCCATCATTAAAAATCATCTCTACAGGGGAGCCATCATCTAAGTGTTTCTTTAACTTGAGGGATGCTATTGCAGCTCCTTTTGGATCAAACTCAACTATAAAAACATTTGTTTCGTAGGTGAATGTGTTTTGTTGTCCATCTTGCCCTGTTTGAACAAACGAGCCTGGAAATTTTGAGTTCCATCCATTTTGTGCAGCAGCATATGAAGTAGGTGCACTTTGTTGAACATTACTACTTTGAGCACTTGAGGTTGCAACACCTTGTTGTGTTTGTCCACTACTAGTCGTTTGTACTTGGGGGATTGGTTCTGGTGGGAAAAAAGTTGTTTGGACTGCTAATCCTCCAACTATGACTATTACTGACAATACTATTGCAAGTACAGTGTTTTTATCCATGTTCTCTCCTGATCACATATCGGTGATGTTGTTAAAAGAGAAATGCAGTATGATGCTACTTATCTTGTTTATAAAGATGAGCTTGCTTAAACAAACGAGTTATATACTCTTTTCTTTGTTCATGAGATACTGATTTCCTTGGGTATACCACGAATGCAAAATCAAAACCAGAAATAAAATCATTTTTTTCAAGACGCCAAATTTCTTTTATTTGACGCCGTATTTTATTTCGTTGAACGGCATTACCGTAATGCTTAACTGGAATAACAATAATACGATTAAGATTAAGTACATTTTTAGCAATACGAAGCTTAATTCCAGGGCAAGAATATGTCGTACCAGAAAGAAAAATCTTATCTATTTCTGGTTTCTTTTTTACGATCTCTCGTTTAGTAAGGTTTTTTCTCATCACAGACGGATAGTTTTTTTCTTCCCTTAGCTCTTCTGCGAGCTAAGATAAGCCGACCGCTCTTTGTAGCCATTCTAGCACGAAATCCAAATCTTCTATTTCGTTTAGTTCTGCTGGGTTGGTACGTTCTTTTCATAGGAAAATCTCCAAAAATTATCGCTTAACGCGGGATTTATCAGTTTTATGGGAATCACTCCCCGAAAGGGCAGTATATAGATGGTAAGGGATATATGTCAATAGATTGAAAGATAACTTCACAAAAAGTGGATACGATATGTTTTTCTATTTCATTGGTTTAACACTTAAACCAGTAATACCGAGTTGAGGAAATTGTGTTGCAATTCTGGCAAGTATTTGTTTCTTTTTCATTAAAATAATATTTGACCAAGCAGGATGATCTGTTTCAATAATTAAAATATTATTTGTTATCTCATAGAGTTTGGCATGAGGTGCTATATCTGGTCCAACAATTTCAATCCACTCTCTCATCATCTGAGCAAGTTCATTCGTTTCATCAATATGAAGACGAGAGAGGAGTAAATCGAGTAATTCTTGAAGTGGTTTATCACTCATACTTGTGTGCATCTCCCATTTTCAATTGTGTACAATAAAGAATCCTCTGGTGTAAGTTCAGTGAAATATTGCTCTTTAGGTAAAAATGTAAAAAACGCTTGAGCATATCCACTTAATTCTTTTAAAAATCTTCCCCTTTTTTCAATATCTAGTTCTAATAATACATCATCAATTAATAAAATTGGCTTTTTATTTGTCTTTTTACGATAGGTATGCATTTGAGCAATTCTAAAAATGAGAGAAGCTAACCTCATTTGTCCTGTTGAACCCGATTCAGAGAAGTAGATATCATTATCAAATACAACAAATTTATCTCTATGTATTCCAGAAATTGTTGTGTTCATACGAATGTCGCTCTCTTTATGAGATTCTAATTTTTCTATTATCTCTTCTACACTATTACAATTTTTCCAAGAAGGCTTATATTTTATATGTATATGAGAAAAATTTTGAGCAATCTTTGAATATAAATCAGGAAATATGAGATTAAATTCTTCAACCATCTCTTTTCTCATTACTTGAATTCTTAATCCTACTTCTGCTAATTTTTGATTATACATAGGCAATAGTGAGTAATATTTCTCTTTAATAGCAGCATTTCTTTGTTTCAATATCAATCGATATTGACGTAAATCATCAAAAAAAAGGGGATCATACATACTCATTGTTTGATCAAAAAATCTTCGTCTATGTTCAGGAGTTCCCCTTACAAATTCAATATCATCATGGCTAAAGACAATGCAGGGAATATTATAAATAAGTTCTTTTCTATCTTTAATCTCTTTTCCGTCAATTCGAATTTCCCTTTTTTGAGGAGAATAATTGAACAAAAGAGTTGATTGAAGTTTTTCATGAGTTTCAAACACAGCTGATAAGGAAAAGGTAGAAAAAGAGTGTTTACACATTACACTTGCTTGATGTGATCGAAATGATGAGCCATAGCATAATGTGTAAAGGGCTTCAAGAAAATTTGTTTTTCCTTGCCCATTTTTTCCAACTAAAACAACTTGCGTTGAATCAGTTGAAATAAGAGTATCTTCTAAATTTCGAAAATGTTTAAATCCTACTGAGCGAAATTTCATTAATCTATTTGCATCGGCATTATGATATGAAAATAATCTTTTTCAGGATTTGGTTGTATTGTTACTGCTTTATTTGCTTCAGTAAAACATAAATCAAAATCCTTAGATTGCATAACTCGTAATGGACTTACTACATACGAATAATTCATTGCTAGGCGAACAGAAGGACCTGTATATGTGCAAGGAATAATCTCTTTTGCTTGTCCAAAATCACTCTCTTCACTACTAATTGTGATGAAATTATCTTCAATATCAAGATATATTCTTTTTGCCTTATTCTCAACGAGTAATGAGACTCTTTTAAGAGCTTCATTCATCTTTTGAATTTCTATTGTGCATATGTTTGGTTGATGCCCTGGAATTACTCTTCGATAATTAGGGAATTGTCCTTTAATGAGAGTTGAATACATTAAAACTGAACCAAAAGAGGCAAAAATTATTGACTCTGTGATATACAGGGAAATTTCTCCTTCTCCTGTTCCCCCTTTTTTTAATAGGGTTAAAAATTTAGCTGGAATAATTACAGGATTAAAATCTGCAAAATCTGTTTCAAATTTTCTTTCAATAAAAGAGAGGCGCCTACCATCAGTTGCAACCATTGTGAGGGTGTTTGCTTTTTGCTCAATATAAACACCATTCATGAAATATCGAGTTTCATCATCACTAATTGCAAATATTGTTTGATCAATCATCTCAAAAAAGTCTTTTTGAGCTATAGGGAAATATGACTCTGTTGGGAATGTTTCAAGTTTAGGGAATTTATCAGAACTAATTGTGCGTAAAGAAAAATCAATTGATTTATTTTGTGGATGAATAAATAGTTTTTCTCCTATTTCTTCAAACACAATATGTTCATCTGGAAGAGCTCTGAGGATACTGAGTAATTTATCACAAAATACTGTAGTAACTCCACTCTCAATTGTTTCAACTTCGATTGTAGTTGTAAAGCCAATTTTCTGATCAGTTGCTTTTATTGTAAGGTTGTTGTCGCTTGTTTCTAATAATACGTTTGATACAACCGATAAAGTATTTCTTTGACTTGTGAAATCAAGTGCAAGAATTATCTCTTTTAGCAAGGTATTTTTGGGGCAGATGAACTTCATATCGTTACTCCTATTTCTTATATAATATTATAACAGTCGTAGTAATAGTATCGTGTATACTGTGGAAAACAGCAATAATTCTTTACACAATATATGCATGAAAAATGATATCTTGTGGATATATTGTCAAGTTATTAACATTTCATCCACACATATCCACAAGCAAATATAGAATTAATTATTTATCAACATACTATCCCCACTTTATACACAACTTATACAATCATGATTCTCTCTTATAATTTTGAATTTGTCTTATGAGATTTTGAACAGAATTACTCATTGCAATATCATTTTTCATCAGGCCATCAATTTTTTGAACTGAGTGCATAACGGTAGTATGATCACGTCCTCCAAATTCATATCCAATTTCTGTAGTTGAAAATTCTGTAATATTTCTTGCAATATACATTGCTATTTGACGAGGTAAAACAACCGATTTTGTCCTCTTTTTTCCTTTAATATCGTAGGCTGAAATACTGAAATAGTCGGAAACAACTCTAATAATTGTATCAACTGACATCGTTTGATCTTTTGATAGAGAGTAGGTGCTTCTTAGTTGTTCTCGTGCTATATCTAGGGTTATTTCTTTATTTAATAGATTGCTATATGCAATGAGTTTCGTAAGAGATGCCTCTAAGTCTCGTACATTGGTATTAATACTTTTACTAATATATTCAAGGACATCACTTGATATATTACATACTTGGTTTTCACACTTCTTTTGTAATATAGCCAATCGTGTTTCAAATGAAGGGGGTTGAAGGTCAACGTTGATTCCACGAGTAAAACGATTTTTTAATCTATCTGTAATATCTTGCAATTCATTAATTGGTCGGTCACAGGTAAAAACAAGTTGTTTATTAGATTCAAATAAATTATTAAAAATGTGGAACATTTCTTCTTGTGTAGACTCTTTTCTTTGTAAAAAGTGGATGTCGTCAATCAGAAGAACATCAGCTTTTCTATATTTATTTCTAAACTGAGGGGTCTTTTTGTCCCCTATTGCTCCAATAAATTCATTTGTAAACATTTCTGCTGTAACATATAAGACTTGCAACTCTGGCGTATTTTCTTGAATAAAATTACCAATAGATTGAATAAGGTGAGTTTTTCCTAATCCAACTCCTCCATATATGAGACAAGGGTTGTAACTTACACCTGGGTTTTTAGCTATAGCCATACTTACATTGTAGGCAAAAGAGCTATTTTCCCCCACAACAAATGAATTAAATTGATAATTACTGTTGATGTTAGGATCGTTCGGTTTTTTTTGAGCTTTAGGCATTGGAGCCTTTGTAAATGTGTTTTTAGCTTCGCCCTCTTCTGGTTTCTTGTTTCCTTTCTGTGTTGAGTTATTTTCATCCTGTTGTTTCACAATAAGTTCTACATCTATCTTCTCCCCAGTGAGTTCCTGAAGGAGAGAGATAATAGATGCTAGATATTGAGTTTTGATATAATCACGAATAAATAATGATGGTACAGCAAGAATCAATTTATGATTTTTTGATTCAATATATGAGATTCTGTGTATCCATGTAATACATTCTTGTTCTGGTAGAGATGACTCTAATCGAGTAAGAATCTCTTGCCAAAACGGATAATAGTTCCATTTTTGTTGGTGCATGATACCTATAATAGCTCAGGGAAAGATGATTAGCAAGTATAGTCTAATAATGAAATGAAGAATGATATAAAAACAGATACAAGTTATTATAATGTATACAATTAATACAATAAAAAAACAGGGGCTAATACTTTACATAACTTTTAAAAAATGGTATGCTAAATAGGAATTCAATTTTTTATCATACAAGGATATAAATAAATGGAAAATGGCGTTTTAGAAGGGGTGCCACACGGTACCGCGAGTCATCGTGGCTCCTCATCAAATGGAGAAAAACCTAGTAGCTATACAGCTAATAACATTCAAGTTCTTAAAGGCTTAGAAGCTGTGCGAAAAAGGCCTGGAATGTATATAGGTTCCACAGGCCCAGATGGCTTGCATCACCTTGTCTACGAAGTTGTTGACAATAGCATTGATGAATCTATGGCAGGGTATTGTGATTATATTAGTATTACTATAGAGAAAGATAATATTATTAGAGTTGAAGATAATGGGAGAGGTATTCCTACAGAGGAGCATCCTGTTGAAAAGCTCAGTTCTTTAGAAATAGTTCTCACTCAGCTTCATGCTGGTGGTAAATTTGATAATGATACATATAAAGTCTCTGGAGGGCTTCATGGTGTTGGAGTCTCTGTTGTAAACGCGTTATCCCAATGGCTTGAAGTGACTGTATACAGAGCTCCCACTATTTTTTATCAACGGTACCAAAAAGGAATTCCTGTTGCACCAGTTACTACAATTGGTGAAACTGAAAAAACTGGTACTGTAATACGTTTTAAAGTTGATGAAACGATTTTAGATGCTAAAGAGTTTAGCTATCGAGTCTTATCTGAAAGATTTAGAGAATTAGCTTTTCTTAACAAAGGGATAAAAATCGCAATTAAAGACGACCGAGCTGAAGAAGTAAGGGAGAAGGTTTTTCATTTTGAAGGTGGAATTAAATCCTTTATTACCTATTTGAATGAATCAAAGAAAACTGTTCATCCAGAACCTGTCTATTTTGAAAGTGAAAAAGATAATGTAAAAGTTGAAGTTGCTTTGCAATATAATGATCGATATGATGAAGTTTTGTTTACTTTTGTAAATAATATTAATACACGTGAAGGTGGAACCCACTTAGCTGGATTTAGATCTGGTTTAACACGAGTGATGAATGAGCAATTAAAAAAATCAAAATTATCTAAAAAATTTAGTGAATCTCTTGCTGGAGAGGACTTGAGAGAGGGCCTTACTGCTGTTATTTCTATTAAAATAACGAATCCACAATTTGAAGGTCAAACTAAGATGAAGCTAGGTAACCCTAGTGTTCAAGGAATTGTGGCTTCTCTTTTATATGAAAAATTGAACAACTATTTTGATGAGTATCCTGCTGTTATTGACGCTATTCTCGATAAATCTATTTTAGCTGCTAAGGCAAGATTTGCTGCACGAGATGCTAGAATGAGAATTCGTAAAACCAGTGATGGTGTTGGTCTTCCTGGAAAGCTTGCCGACTGTGCTGAAAAAGATCCTGCTAAATGTGAAATCTTTATTGTTGAGGGAGACTCTGCAGGGGGAAGCGCTAAACAGGGGCGAGATAGACAAAATCAAGCGATACTTCCACTTTGGGGTAAGATGCTTAATGTAGAGAAGGCAAGAGAAGAGAAAGTGTTAGGGAATGAGAAGCTTCATCCAGTTATTGCCTCCTTAGGGGCTGGCTTAGGGGCTCACTTTGATAGAGAAAAGGTTCGTTACCATAAAGTTATTATTATGGCTGATGCAGATGTAGATGGATCTCACATTAGAACACTGCTCCTTACATTCTTTTTCCGTTATATGAGAGATTTGATAGCTGCAGGATATGTATATTTTGCTATGCCACCTCTTTATAAAATTACAATTGGGAAGAAATTTTATTATGCTTTTGATGAAGAAGCACGAAAGAGAATTTTGGAAGAACATGTGAAAGAGGGAGATATTTCAAAAATTCCTATTCAACGATATAAAGGTTTGGGAGAAATGAACCCAGATCAGCTTTGGGAAACTACTATGAATCCAGATACCCGCACTCTTACTAGAGTTACTTTAGAGGATGCTGTAGAAGCTGATGGGGTGTTTAGTATGCTCATGGGTGAAGAGGTTGAACCTCGTAAGAAGTTTATTGAAGAGAACGCTATGTACGTCTCTAACCTCGATGTTTAGAAAAGGAATTAAAGTATGTTAGATACACCTAATATTATTGAAACTAACGTAGTAGATGAGATGAAAGCTTCTTATTTGAACTACGCGATGTCTGTTATTGTTTCACGTGCTCTTCCAGATGTGCGTGATGGATTAAAACCTGTTCATAGAAGAATTCTTTTTGATATGTATGAAATGGGGTTAAGGGCAAATACTTCATTTAAGAAAGCTGCAAGGATTGTTGGAGATGTATTAGGTAAATACCATCCACACGGAGATTCTTCTGTCTATGAAGCATTGGTAAGGTTAGCTCAAGACTTCTCTCTAAGATACCCTGCAGTCCATCCACAAGGAAACTTTGGATCTATTGATGGAGACCCTGCAGCTGCAATGCGTTATACCGAGGCAAAGCTCAGTAAGATTGGCGAAGAGATGCTTGCTGATATCCATAAAGAGACTGTTGATTTTGGACCAAACTATGATGATTCACTTACTGAACCAACAGTGCTTCCAGGAGTTGTACCATTCCTTTTAGCAAATGGTAGTAGTGGAATCGCTGTAGGTATGGCAACAAACATGGCACCTCACAACCTCACTGAGGTGTGTCAGGGAATTGCTGCGTATATAGATAATCCACATATTACCACATTAGAAGTGATGGAGTACATTAAAGGACCTGACTTCCCTACCTCTGGTATTATTTGCGGTAGATCTGGAATTTTAAGTGCTTTTGAGACAGGAAGAGGGAAAGTTGTTATCCGTGGTCGCTATGAAGTTGAAACTACGAAAGCAGGAAGAACTCAGATCATATTTTCTGAACTCCCCTACCAAGTAAATAAAGCCGAATTAGTAAAGAAAATAGCAGAAGCAAAAAAGGTCACTATACCAGGAATTAGTGAAGTTCGTGATGAGTCTGACCGTGATGGTATTAGGCTTGTAATTGAACTTAAAAAAAGTGCAGTTCCTAATGTAGTTGTGAATAAACTCTTTTTGAAAACTCCTTTACAAACTAATTTTAATGTAAATAACCTCGCCCTTGTTGATGGCCGTCCAGTTCAATTAGGCCTTGTTGATATGATCAAGTATTATGTAGAACATAGAGCAATAGTTGTAGAAAGAAGAACAAGATTTGATCTACGTAAGGCTGAAGAGAGGGCTCATATCTTATTAGGGCTTAAAATTGGACTCGATAATATTGATGAAGTGATTGCAATCATTAAAGAGTCTTCAGATAATGCCTCTGCCGTTGAACAATTGATGGTGAGATTTGGTCTTTCAAAACTCCAAGGTCAAGCTATTATTGACATGAAACTTGGACGATTGAGTCAGTTAGAAACTTCTAAAATATTAGATGAGCTAGAAGACCTGAATGCTAAAATTATATACTACAATGATTTGTTGAGTGATGATGCGAAAATATTGCAGGTAGTAAAAACAGATATTCTAGAAATTCAACAAAAATATGGGGATAAAAGAAGAACAGAAATCTCAAACTATGAATTAACTGGAATGGTTGATGAAGATTTTATTAAAGAAGAAGAAGTTGTTGTAATTATGACTTCAAAAGGGTTTGTGAAGAGATTGCCAGTTGATGAGTATAGGAGTCAAGGAAGGGGTGGTAGAGGAGTAAGGGCCGCTACACTTCGAGATGAGGACCTTGTTGAACACATCTTTGTTGCTTCCACTCATGATCATGTTCTTGCTGTCTCTAATTTAGGTAAAGCATATTGGATTAAAGTTCATGAAATTGAACAAGGTTCAAAAACTTCTAAAGGGGAGAGTTTAAGAAAAATCTTACCTTTAGAAAATGAAGAAGAAATAACCTCATTTACCCCATTTAAAGATTTTGAAGATGATATGTATCTCTTTATGGTAACTAGAGATGGAGTTGCTAAACAAGTAAACCTTCCTCTATTTAGAAATGCTAAAAAACGGGGTATCGCTGCAATTATCTTAGATGAGGGTGATGTATTAGTTAATTGTATCCTTATACAAGAAGAAGATGATTGTATGATTGTTACTAAACAAGGGAAAGGACTTCGTTTTATCGGTAGGTCTGTAAGAGCTATGGGAAGATCTTCTCGTGGTGTGAGAGGGATTCGATTGATACAAGATGATCAGGTTGTTGGTCTTCTCAAGGTAGATCCTAACAATAGAATTCTGATTATAACAGAAAAAGGTCAAGGTAAACAAATCCTCTTTGATTCATTCCGCTCTCATGGTAGAGGGACAATGGGGCAAAAGATTTATACATTCAGAGAAAAGACTGGTCAAATAGTAAAGGCTTTATCTGTTAACGATGATAATGATATTGTTGTAATGACAACAATGGGTCAATCAATTAGAATCCCTGTTTCTACAATTTCAGTTCAAGGGCCTTATGCAAGTGGTGTTGTTATTGCTCGATTAAAACAAGATGACACAGTTCAAGCTGTCGCCGTAACTGATGCATATGTTGAAGAAGAAGTTGATGATGAAGTAATAGAAGGTGAAGGGGTAATTGTTGAAGAAGTTGAATCTAACGAGAATTCTACTATTGAAGAATAGAAAATATATGTAAGTGTTACTATGTGAGAGGCCACCTGAAAAGGTGGTCTCTGTGTTTCACGTGAAACATAATAATAGCGTATAAAAAATGAGCCACTCGTATATGAATGGCTCAAATGTTTCACGTGAAACCTAACTCATTTTAGAGAAGGTTTTCGTTGATAATGACAAGGTTAGGATCTACAACACTTCTGATGTATCTCTCTACCCCATTTTTAAGAGTCATTTGACTCATAGGACATCCAGCGCAAGAGCCGACAAGACGTACGATTACATCATTGCCATTCATGCTCACAAACTCAATATCTCCACCATCATTTTGTAGGTCTGGTCTAATATCTTCAAGCGCTGCTTTTACTTTATCAATCATGGATTTTATCCTCCTATAACAAGCTAGTCTAAATGTACTATTAGGATAATTTATGGTCAATACCTGATTTCTTAGATGACAACTAGTCAAACATTAGTTATACTCAAAACATGGCAGCAAAAAAGATTATATTTTTAAATCAAAAAGGTGGAGTTGGAAAAACGACTACCACTGTAAACCTTGGAGCTTACCTAGCTTTAGAGGGTAAAAAAGTGCTTCTCATTGACGTAGATTCTCAAGGGAACCTCTCAAGTGCAGTGTCGGCTAATATGCGTTTACCTAGTAGCTACGATGTAATTGTTGGAAAGAGTACACCAAGTGAAGCGTATCAACCTACAGAGGTAGAGAATTTGTATATTATCCCTGGGGGGATTCACTTAGCAGGATTGAGTGTTGAGTTGGTAAATGAGCTCGCAAGGGAATTCTTTTTAAGAAATGCTTTAAGCAAAATTGAGGATGAGTGGGATTATATTCTTATAGATTGTCCCCCTTCCCTTGGGCTTGTGACTATTAATGCAATGTGTTGGGCTCAACATATTATCATTCCACTCCAGTGTGAATATTTTGCAATGGAGGGATTGAACTTGTTAATGAGGACTATAGATACAGTGAAAAAACAATTAAACCCACATCTTGATGTATTGGGAATTGTCTTCACTATGTATAGTTCTAGAACGAGACTCTCTAACGATGTTGTTGATGATATCACTGCTTATTGGCCAGAAAAAATATTTCTCACCAAAATTCCTCGAAATGTTCGTCTCTCAGAAGCACCAAGTCATGGACTTCCTATAAATCTATATGATAGTACGTGCGCAGGAGCTTTAGCCTATGAGGAGCTTGCTAAGGAGGTTATATATCGTGTCTAGTAATGTAAAAAACCGTGGATTAGGAAAAGGTATTAGTTCTTTAATGGATGATTACTCGTTTGATAGTATTTTTAATTCTGCAGGATTACATCCTGAAGATGGTCAATACGTGATGCTTGAGATTAATAAAGTACATCCTAATCCTAATCAACCAAGAAAACAATTTGATCAGGAAGCCTTAGATGAACTAGCAGAATCTATTAAGGTTCAAGGTATAATTCAACCTCTTATAGTAGAAAAAATCAGCGAAGATGAGTTTGCTATTATTACAGGTGAGAGACGTTATAGAGCTGCCCTCTTAGTTGGATTGGAGAAGATCCCTGTAATAGTAAAAAAGTTTAGTGATTTGCAGCGATTAGAAGTTTCTTTAATTGAAAATATTCAAAGAGAGAACCTTAATCCGATTGAAGAAGCTAAAGCTTATGTCTATCTTCTTGAAAAGTCCCATATACGCCAAGAAGAACTTGCAAGTCGAGTTGGGAAAAAAAGATCAACTATCACAAACTCAATTCGATTGCTACAACTTCCTAGAGAAATGCAAGACTCTCTCTTAAATGGAGAATTCTCTGCAGGGCATGCGAGAACACTCCTTTCAGTTATCAATCCATCAGATCAAGAATACTTATATAATAAAATTTTAACTGAAGGAATGTCGGTGAGGAAAGCTGAGAAGCTTGCAAGCGATTTAAATGCTGGTAAGCGTGCTGGAAAACAAAGAAAGGATAGTTTGCATAAAATAAAATCAGCAGATATATTAGCTATAGAGCAAAAGTTTATTGAAGCATGTAAAACTAAAGTAGAGTTGAAAGGAACTCTGCAAAAAGGTAGAGTAGAGATCAGTTACCATAGTATGCAAGAGTTAGAAAGATTGTATGCATTATTGGGAAGCAGTGAAGAAACAATAGAATTATAAAAACCAATAATAAGGAAATAATTATGGCAGAAATTAAAAAAGATGGAGTGTATGCAAAATTGCACACCTCCAAAGGAGAGTTATTGCTCTCGCTCGAATACGAAAAAGCACCTATGACAGTCTCTAACTTTGTGGGTCTTGCAGAAGGAACGCTTAATCTAAAAAAACCAGGAACTCCGTTCTATGATGGACTTACATTCCACAGAGTTATTAATGATTTTATGGTTCAAGCAGGGTGTCCTGAAGGGAAAGGGACTGGTGGACCTGGGTATACATTTCCAGATGAAATAGTAGATTCACTAAAACATATTGGTCCTGGCGTCCTCTCTATGGCTAATGCGGGGCCTGGAACTAACGGAAGTCAGTTCTTTATTACCCATGTAGCCACTCCATGGTTAGATGGAAAACATACTGTCTTTGGAAATATCGTTGAAGGACAAGATGTTGTTAATAAGATTGAGCAAGGAGATGTAATTAGCAAAGTAGAAATTCTGAGAGTTGGAGAGAAGGCAGAAAAATTCAAAGTAACTAAAGAGAGTTTTAATGATGTTGTCCTTCTTGCAGCTAATAAAGAGAAAGAAAGAAAGGCTGAATTACAAAAATCTTTGAATCAAGAAATTAAGAATAGATGGCCACAAGCTATAACAACCGATAGTGGGCTCAAATATGTTGTATTACAAGAAGGTTCTGGTGATGCTCTTCCAGTGATGGGAAAAGATGTTACAGTTCACTACACAGGGACACTCATGGATGGAAGAGTTTTTGATAGCTCTGTACAAAGAGGAACTCCAGCAACTTTTGCAGTAGGACAAGTAATTGAAGGATGGAATGAAGCTCTTGTGACTATGAAAAAAGGTGAAAAACGAACTCTTATTATTCCACCAGAGTTAGGGTATGGAGTTCAAGGATATCCTGGAGTAATCCCTCCTAATTCAACTCTTATTTTTGATGTAGAGTTGTTAGATTTTTAAGGTATAATCTAATAGGAGTGTTTTGTATTACATAAACTCTATGAGATGCCAAGTTACATAGAGGAGTCCTTATAGGTAATTTTTGTACTTTAAGGGCTCTTTTTTGTATTAAAATCAAAATTGAGAATAGATACGTACTATATATAAGGAATACAAATTATGAAAAAATTTAGAACAATTATGATGTTTTTGATCTTATCTCTTACCCTCATTTCACCAATTACTGCAAGTGGTAAGAAAGAAGGGGTAATTGAACAAGATAAACCAGATCCAGTAAAAACGGATCAAGAATCTAAAATTAAACCCTCTGTTTTAGATGGAGTATATGCACATATCTTAACAAACAAAGGAGAAATTATTCTTTCCTTGGAATATGAAAAAACTCCTATGACCGTTGCGAATTTTGTAGGATTAGCTGAAGGCTCCTTAAATATAAAGAGTCCAGGAACCCCTTTTTATGATGGACTCACTTTCCATAGAGTGATTAAAGATTTTATGATTCAAGCAGGAGATCCTCTAGCAACAGGTTCTGGTGGCCCTGGATATATGTTCCCAGATGAGATTGTAAGTTCTTTAAAGCACACTGGCCCTGGCATTCTTTCGATGGCTAATTCAGGTTCCAATACAAATGGGAGTCAGTTCTTTATTACTCATGTTGCAACTCCTTGGTTAGATGGAAAGCATACCGTCTTTGGAAAAGTAGTAGAGGGACAAGATGTTGTTGATTCTATTGCTCAAGGGGATGTGATGAATGAAGTAAGAATTGAAAGAGTTGGCAGTAAAGCACATGAGTTTATTGTTACAAAAGAGGGATTTGAACAGTTAGTTTCTCATGTAATGGCAAGAGAAAGGGAGAGACTAATAGAAGCTCAAAAAGAGGTGTATGAAGAAATTGAAAAGAGATGGCCACAAGCTACCATAACTGAGAGTGGATTAAGATATGTAGTATTAAAAGAGGGTAGTGGAGAGAAAAGTCCAGAATATGGGCAAAAAGTAAAAGTTCATTATACCGCCACCTTACTTGATGGTCTTGTTTTTGATAGTACTATGCAAAGCAATGTCCCTGCAGAATTTAATGTCGGGCAGGTAATGCAAGGGTGGAGTGAAGGGTTAAGTACTATGAAAAAAGGGGAAAAACGGACTCTTATTATCCCACCACAATTGGGCTATGGTGCTCAAGGATATCCTGGAATAATTCCCCCAAATGCTTTCATTGTTCTTGATGTTGAGTTAGTAGACTTTTAAGGAATATTGTATGAAAAAAGATACTAGTGTCTTTGTGTGCTCAGAGTGTGAGCATACCTCTTCTAAATGGTTAGGTCGCTGCCCTGAGTGTGGGTCATGGAATACGTTCTTTGAGCAACAACAAACACCTAAAAGAAAAGGGATTCTTACAGGCGAACAAAAGAGGGTAGAATTAGTCTCTATGGAAGATGTGGTAATAGATAAAGGCTTTAAATTTACATCTAATATTTCTGAGTTTGATAGAGTCCTTGGTGGCTCTATCATGCACGGTGGCTCTATTTTAATAGGTGGAGAGCCTGGTATTGGTAAGTCTACTCTTATGCTTCAGGTAGTAGCATCTTTAGAGAATAAAAAGGCTATTTATGTTTCTGGAGAAGAGTCTAGCCAACAAGTAAAAACACGATGTGAACGTCTTGAGCTCCCCCTCTCATCAATATCTTTATTTAATAATACAAATTTGAGTGCTATCCAAGATATTATGGCAAAAGAGAAGCCTGATGTTATGGTTATAGACTCCCTTCAAACTCTCAGTAGCGATGAAATTGCTTCTCCCCCTGGATCTGTAAATCAGATGAGAATGTGTGCTATGGAGCTTTCAGATAGTGCGAAACAACATGGATGTGCAATCTTCTTTGTAGGGCATATTACAAAGGAGGGGCAAATAGCGGGTCCAAAAGTGATTGAACATATTGTCGATACTGTCCTCTATTTTGAACTTTCTGACAGTGGTGCCAGAATAATAAGAGCAACTAAAAATCGCTTTGGTTCCATTGATGAAATAGGTATCTTTTTGATGAATGAAAAAGGACTTATTCCTGTTCCAGATCCAGCTGGGTTTTTCTTAAATAAAAGAAATGGAAAACCTCTCCCTGCTGGAATTGCATTTGGTACGATGGTAGAAGGGAGTAGAACTTTCTTAGTTGAAATTCAAGCTCTTACTATCCCAGTGAAGAGTGGTGGCTATTCTAGGGTCTATTCAGAGAGAATTGATACTTCTCTTGTTTCACGGATTGCGGCTGTCCTAGAGCGTCATGGACACATTGGGCTCTCTCAATATGATGTCTATGTAAATGTTGCTGGAGGAATTAAATTAAAAGAAGTAGCAATAGAGTTGCCCCTCGCTTTAGCCCTCTACTCTGCAGTCTCAGGAAACCCTCTACCTCATACCCTTGTATCGATGGGGGAACTCTCTCTAGCTGGAGAAGTGAGACCTGTAGGATTTAGTGACAGAAGAATCAAAGGGGCTCTAGAAATGGGCTTTTCTACACTTTTATTAGCTGAATCAACAAAAGTTGATGAAAAAGGGAGAGTTCTTAGATGTGAAACTTTATCGGATGCTCTTGATATTGTAAAAACTCTCTCAACTACTATTAGTAAGTAATCCTGATTTATTTAAAAACATATAGCACAATGAATAAAAAATATTACATTGTGTGTATAGTGATTAATTTTAATTTAGTAAGGAATACTAACTAACTCACTATGTATCAATATTACACCTTTGCTCGACACTCTATATCCCATTTCTGCAGTAAGGACTTCATAGATATTCAAATAATTGATTCTAGAGAGATATCCATGAACTATTTAGAGCCTATTAAAGTTTATATAGGGAGGTGGTGATTAGTAAGGAGTACTAACTAAGAAGAGTGTCTGACTATAGATTATGATATAAACACGAATCTATGAATCTTTTGGATAAGAAAGTATGTGAGACATACTCATTGCATGGGAATCTACTACACATGTATTCCCTCTACAAATTCCTATTAGTAAGGAGGGCTAATAAATCATAATAATAGGTATATTATATACCTGTAGGTGATAGAGTAATAGATTCATCAAATCTCATAAATTAGCGTATTATCAGTGATTAAAGTGTGTTAAGAGCTTTTAATCTATAAGTAAGCAGTCCTTACTAATAGATTGAAAATACACTTTGTATGACCTAAAAAAAATAATTATCTCTATTTCAACCTAAAAATAATTCTAGATATTTCATTATTAAAAATATACTATTTTTTCCTACAAACTCAAATATTTTATATTTACATAGTTAATATTTTGGGAGTAATATATAAGAAGATTCAATATATGGAGGCCGTATATGATGTTTAAAAAAGACATCATTGCCTTCAGTGTCATGTTACTAGGAGTTGTGCTCCTGAGTTGTGAATTGCCGAATAACACAAACCCTGAAAACAATGAAAATGGTGGCTACACTATTATCTTCAACGCTAATGGAGGAGAAGGTAGTATCAGCTCTATTGTTTTTGAACCAGAAGAAAATGGTAGATTTTTGCCTGTTAATAATGGAGAAATCTACCGTGAAGGATATCGATTTATTAGCTGGAATACTGTTCCTGATAGAGTTGGTGGGACTGAATACATGCAGGGAAGATATATTTCAGCTCCTGTTGATAATCATGTGATTCTCTATGCACAATGGATAAAGAATATTCGCTTCGTGAAAGAGGCCCTGGTGGAGGTCTCATTTTCTATAGGAGATTTGATCTTGAACCAGTGTTTGAGTATCCCCAATGGATGTATTTAGAAGTCTCTGATACTGAAGTAGAAAAAACCTGGGGAGGTTCTTCAATAAGTTCATGGTTAACTAAAGGAAGCACTTCAATTCTCACAGGCGTGGGTTTAGAAAACACACATCTAATCACTGCAAAATTTAGTGGTGATTATGCGGCACATTACTGTCAAAACTTTGAAACAGTTGGTGTTGATGAACATAGTTCAAATATAGTTTTGCATAATGATTGGTATCTTCCAACTAGAGTGGAGTTGTATTATATGAATGAAAACCTCCATAAGTTTAATTTAGGAAATTTTAAAAACTCTACGGTTGATGAAGAAAATAATATATTTGATTGTTTCTTTTATTGGACTTCATGCCAATATGACCTCAGTGATACTACAAACAGAGCCTATGTTATGTATTTTGACAGTGAACATGATACTGGTAGTGTTTCAAATTCTTCTTATAAAGATGCTCTCAATTTAGTTCGTCCAGTAAGAAGATTTTAATGTTTTGATGAGTGTATTAATCTACAAGAGTATGTATAGGTATTTTATGGGATGAAAGCTCATTTATATCATATATCCCACAAAATATATTCGTGGGAGTATGTTTGTTTATATACACTTTGAGGGTGGTGAACTAATTCATGTGCTTGCTATCTTAAACTATTAATGAGCAATGGGAATGCAATAAATGTTCCAATAGAGGCAAATACACTCGTTGTGAAAAATAAAAGTAGTGCGTGAATGATTCGGTTTTGAAACCACCCTTTAAAGTGGAGAATATCCTCTGTTACGGTTTCAAAATCTTTTACTCGAGGTTTTCTCATAGTAATTTCTAATATTCCAGCAACCATACCAACGCCAAGGGTTGGGCTAAGGGCTGTAACAGGTGCTGCAAGCATAGAGAGGATTACTGTAACTGGATGTCCGAGTGAAATGATGGCAGCGATGCCTGTAAGAGAAGAGTTAAGGGCAAACCAATAGAGGAACATTGTTAATCCTTGGTTCCAACCAGAACGGACGAATCCTAATACAATAATTCCAAGAAGGGCTGCTACTATCCCCCAAGAGAACACTTTCCCAGCCTTTGATGGAGGGGGGAGGGTGCTAATTTCATCTAAAGAGAATTCTGTGTTTCCTTCATCGAGATACTGCATGTGCTTGATAAGACCTGGGGCATGTCCAGCTCCAACTACTGCAACAACTCTTCTCCCTTTAGAGCGATAGATTGAAGTTGCTAAATATTGATCCCTTTCATCAATTAATACTTTTTTTACAGTTGGTAATTCTTTAGCCATTTCATCAAGCATCGATTGGAGCATGTTGGTCTCTTTTAAGCTCTCAATATCTGCATCACTTATTTCCTCTTTTGAAAAAGCAGCAGTAAGAAGAGAAGAGATTAATTTAGTTTTATTCCAAAGTGAAGATAATCTCCATGCCCTTAAAAAGGTTGTTTGGATCTCTCTATCACATAAGGTGAGGGGAATGTTTCTTTCAGTTGCAATTTCTGCTGCCCTCATTATTTCATCTCCAGGACTGATCCCTATTTTATCGCCAAGTTTCTTTTGATATGAAGAGAGGGCAAGGTTCGCAAGGAGAAGAAATCCTTTGTTTTGTTTTAATACAGATTTGATATCGAGGTTTTCCCACCCCTTTTCCTCTGTTTTCGAGCGATATCTTCCATTATCAAGTTCAACACAAATTTCATCTGGGAGGAATTCATCAATGACTTGTTGTACTTCATTCACACTATCATGTGAAACATGGGCTGTTCCTATAAGGATAATCTCTTTTCCATCAGCACAAATTAGGTGATGTTGTGTATCAGTTAGTTTCTCAGATTTCAATCTAATTCCTCCGCATCTATCATAATATATCTGTGTTGTGTAAAAGGTACAACCACTCGTGTTACTTTATGCATCAGGAACTGCTTTTGGTAAGAAAAATTGTATCGGTATTTCAAAGCGTTTTTCTTTATATAAGCGTATATAGAATGTGGAAGATTTTTGGTGTAGTTCTTTTGATACAAACTTCATACAAAGAGGAAGTAATTCTTCTTTGGTTGAAGGGGTAAAAGCGAGTTGTTCAAAACTATATTGACCGGGTGGTATTGAGACAATAGGGGGCTTTGTATCCTCTCTATGTGTATAGAATCCTTTTTTTGCGTGAACTGAAAATTGTTCAGAACTTACCGTTGCTTCACACACAATAATAGAATCTGTTCCAACTTTTTCTTGTTCTAAAAAAAGAAGCATTGCTTCATAGTAATCACCAACCACTTCATTTGTTGGCATTGGTGTTGCTATTGATGTATAATTCATGTCTTGATGTAAATATAAATGTCGAATCAAAAGAGTACCCCCATATGAGGATAAATTGTAGTGAAAATAGGGACTAAAGTACAGTATTCTCTCTCTTTTAGTAGAAAGAGAAGGACTATATTGATAAAAATGAGCGATGAGGGGAATGTGAGTGTATTAGCTCCTTCTGGAACTTCACGGAAAAAAGTTGAAGAAGTTATTACCCACAATTTTTCATGGATCGAGAAAAGAAAAGCACATCTTGATAAATTGGAACAACCTTTACCACAGCACACATATAAAACTGGAGATACTTTTTTATTACATGGAGAGCTACTCTCCTTAATCGTTAAAAAAGGCCCCTCACAGCATGTTATGAAGGTAGGCTCCTCTCTTATAGTTACTTCAAACAGTGTTGCTGTTACAACAATAAAAAGAGCTATAGAGAAGTTTTATGACACCTATGGAATAGAACTCTATACAAAGCTCGTCGCTCATTGGATTAAAGAGTTACATCTTGAAGGAACAAGGTATACAATAGCAATGGCATCTTATCCAAAAAGACTTGCTAGTTGTTCTTCTCACAACGTTCTCTCCTTTTCAAGAAGATCTTTGATGATGCCAATTGAATTATTAGAGTATTTAGCACTACACGAAGTGGCTCATTTAGTGTATTTTAATCATAGTGCAGCATTTAAGAATCTACTTTATACACATATGAGTGATTATAAAAAGAGGTTTGAGAAAATTAAACAGCTTCGCCTTAGAATATCTCATCTATAGATATGGGAATTTTTTTAAGGGAATATAGATAGGTGTAAGAAATTGCATTACAAATAATTTTGGAGGGTTGTATGGAACCTAATAACATTGCCCCAGGCATTCATCGAGTTTTTGCAGATATTGGGGACAGGGATTTGTTTGAAGGTATTTGGCCTCTTCCTCATGGGGTTAATATTAATTCGTATATAGTACAAGGAAGTGATAAAATTGCTTTTATTGATCTTGTGAAAGATTGGGAGGGGGCATTAGAAAAAATCAATAATCAATTAACCACTCTTGGTGTTTCTTTCAATGATGTTGATTATCTCATTCTTAACCATATGGAACCAGATCACACTGGATCTTTAGAAGAGATGCGAAAACGCAATCCCCATATGGAAATTTTGTGTACGAAAAAAGCAGTACCTCTTGTTTCTTCCTTTTATGGGGTTACAGAGGGTGTCAGAGCTGTTGCCTCTGGAGATAGCATCGATTTAGGTGGGAAGACTCTTGTGTTTGAAGAGACCCCTAATATTCACTGGCCAGAGACAATGATGACCTACGCTGTAGAAGATAAAGTCCTTTTCTCATGTGATGCTTTTGGCTCTTTTGGAACCTATGAACATGCTTTTGATGATGAACTCACATCACAAGAGTGGGATTTATTGATTCCTGAAACGAGAAGGTATTATTCTAATATTGTCTCATCATTTAGTTCTTTTGTCGCAAAAGGAATTGCTAAATTAGCATCTTTAGATATAAAAGTAATTGCACCAAGTCATGGAATTATTTGGCGTAAAGATCCTTCTCGAGTAATAAACCTCTATAGTGATTATGCCCGTTTTATGAATGATCCAGATCCAGGTAGTGTAACGATTGTTTACAGTAGCATGTATGGCAACAGTGCAAAACTCATTCCATTAATTAAAGAAACCCTCATTGATGAAGGGGTAACTGTTGATGTGTTTGAAGTACCTCAAGATCATGCTTCATTTGTCCTCTCTTCTGCATGGACTTCTAAAGGGATTGTGTTTGCGATGCCGACCTATGAGTATAAGATGTTTCCTCCTATGTATCATATTTTAGATATCCTTGAGAGGTCTCATGTCAATAATAGAAAAGTAATGAGAGTTGGTTCATATGGGTGGTCAGGTGGTGCTCAAAAGCAGTTTGACCCATTTATTAAAACTTTGAAGTGGGAATGCTTAGGTAATGTAGAATACCAAGGATCTCCTACTGATGATGATAAAAAGATGGCTGTTTCAATTGCGAAAGAGCTTGCAAAGAGTGTTTTGCAATAAATTCATTACATATTTCGTAGAGCTATATGAAAGGCAAGTGAAATTCACTTGCCTTTTTGATTGCCTTAAACTCTATGTTTAATTGTATTATTAACTTCTATACCAACTAATATGCTATCATTCAATAATTTCACACAAATGTCTAAGAAAAGTTGCAATTCTTTCTGTAGATGAAATTGAGACTCTCTCTTTAATGCTGTGTGCATCATAGATATTAGGCCCGAGTGAAACTGAATCCATTCCAGGCACTCTTTCATTAATAATTCCACATTCAAGGCCAGCATGGATAGCCGTTACTTCTGCTTCTTCGTTATACACTTCTAAGTACGCTTTAGCACAAAACTTAGCTAACGATGAGTCTAGATTTGGTGTCCAAGCAGGATAGGAGTTTCCTACTGTTGCCTTTGCTCCAGCACAAGTGAACGCAAGGGAGGTTTTATCACTCACAAAACTAAGAGCACTCTCAATTTCTCCCCTTTGACTACTTACAAGTGTAATTGATGATTCATTTGTTGTAACGATAGCAAGGTTTGCTGAAGTTTCAACAACTCCTTTAATGTTATCACTCATTCGTTGCACCCCATTTGGTGCTAAAAGAAGTCCTCTAAAGAAGGCAGATGTTTCTGTTTCACTCATTCCCTTATTTTTTTTATCACTCTTTTGTGCTGTGATGGTAATCTTTTTTTCTATGTGTTTAAACTCATTGGTAAGAGTATCTTTAAAAGAGGAGACAAGATTATTAAGTTCTTCACGTTTGTTAGATGGAATTGCAATTACTGCTTTACAACTACTTGGAATTACATTTCTTTTTGTTCCACCGTGTATCTCTATTAATTGAAATGGGGTGATTGTATTGAGTGTGAACAGTAGTCTACTCATAAAAACAATCGCATTTCCCCGCTGTGTATGAATTTCTCCCCCACTATGACCCCCTAATAAGCCACGTACTTCAATTTCATAGAACTCACTATCCTGTGAGGTAATTTCTTTTCGTTCAAAATCAATTACTCCATCTACCTCATTTCCTCCAGCACTTCCTATTAAGAAAACACCCTCTTCTTCACTATCAAGATTAAGCATTCTTCTGCTATCTATGAGGGAGCCATCAAGTTCAAAGGCTCCTGTGAGACCAGTTTCCTCTTCTACTGTGAAAATAGCTTCAAGTGGGCCGTGAACAGCTTTTGTATCTGTAAACAAATCGAGGATGAGGGCAATAGCAATACCATTGTCAGCTCCTAAGGTGGTATTATCACCATACAGGAAATCTCCTTTTTGAACTAACTGTATGCCATCTGTAAGGAAGTTGTGATTACTCCCTTCTCCTTTAACACACACCATATCCATGTGTCCTTGAAGAGCGAGGGGAGGAAGGTGTTCTTTCCCTTTTGTTGCTGGAACTTTGATAATTACATTTCCTATGGTATCAACATGGTAGGTAAACTTATGCTCTTTCGCATATGCAATAAGGAATTCTCTTACTCCACTTTCATTGCCACTTTCTCTAGGGATATCTGAGAGTTGTTTAAAATATTTCCATATTGGTCTGTCGAAAAGAGTTGTGTGTGCCATGTTGGTCTCCTTAAGAAAAATAGTTACGAATTAGATTGCCACGAATAAAGAGACCTTTCAAGTTAATCTCCTCATCAAAAACTACAATATCTGCTAAATAGCCAGGAATAAGCTTTCCCTTCATATCAATGTTATATATTCTCGCTGGGTTAGCTGAGGCCATTTGAACAGCTGATTCAATAGGAACTTCCCAAGAAACTAAATTCTTAATCCCTTGAAGCATGGTTAATGCTGATCCTAATATCGTCTCTGGATCATCTTTTCTATGGAAGGCGCCATCTTTATCAAGTACGGCAGGCTCTCCATTTGCGAACAAATCCCCTTTCTCTTGTTTTGTAGGTTTTAAAGAATCTGTAATTAAGACAACATTTCTCACACTTTTTTCTTTTAGCAGAAGTTTCACTAATTCAGGGTGTACGTGAACTCCATCTGCAATGATTTCACATTGCATATCTTCTTCAATCATAATTGCCCCAACAGTTCCGGGGTTTCTATGGTGAAGGCGGCTCATTGCGTTAAAGAAATGAGTAGAGTGAAGAATTCCTACTTGCATCCCTTCAATAATATTTTCATATGTAGCATTTGTGTGGCCAGCTAGAAGAACGATACCCTGTTTAATAGCAGAGAGTGCAAGATCACGCATATTCTTCAATTCTGGGGCTACTGTCATACAAACAATGTGCCCTTTGCCTGCTTTTATAATATCATTAAAAAGGGCAAGATCTACTTTTTGAATACCAGCCTCATTTTGTGCCCCTACCCGTTCATGTGATATAAATGGACCTTCAACGTTGATGCCTAATATTTCAGCTCCTTGTTCTTCACCTATAGCTTCAACAACAGCGTTGATTGCTTTAATCATATTCTCTTTTGTGTCAGTGTAGATTGTTGGGAAGAATCCAGAGACACCAAAGTCGGCTAATCTTTCAGACATTTTTAAAATCGATGTTGGGTTAGCATCCTCTGTTCCATACCCTCCAATGCCATGGATATGGGTATCAATAAATCCTGCAGCAATATAGCTCCCTTTTACATCAATGATTTCAGTTCCTGGTGGAAATTGTTTTTGATTAAACCGATTCATGTTGAAGATATCACCAATATTTCCACTAGGGTCAATGTAGAGGCCACAATTAGGTATTTTTATAGTACCAGTGACAACAACTCCATGTATTAAAACAGTTGAACCCATATACACACCTCTTAGTAATAAATATATGAGGATGGTTCTCTAGGGTCAAGCTTTCTTTACAGGTTCTTCTACTAATCGTTTGATCCATTTGTTACTTCTAATACGATAGTATCCAATAGCAGCTTTGATGGCTTCTTCAAGTCCAACAAGGAGGTAGATATGATAAATAGGGAGCTTAAATACAAGTGCACCTAAGAATGCTAAGGGAACACCTATTCCCCACACTCCAATGAGTTCTGTAAGCATAGAAAATTTAGTGTCACCACCAGATCTGAGAATGCCAACAACAATGAGCATTGTTACAGCTTTAATTGGGATAAGGAAGGAGAGCGATTGTAGTGAGCGAACAGTTATTTCATATACATAATCTGACAATGTAAAAAGACGTGGGATGATAGGTGCACTAACATAGAGGCCGATTCCCATAATTAATCCTGTAATAATGACTACTTTAATAAGTGTTGAAGCATACTTTTGAGCAAGTGGAATATTATTTTCACCAATCTTATTTCCTATAAGAATTGCAGCTGCATTACTTATACCTATGAGGACAACAAAGAATAGGTGCTCTATTGATTGACTCACATTGACACTTGCAATAACAGTTGTTCCAAGACGAGCATATGCTATTTTATAAAAGACCATCCCCAATGACCAAAATATTTCATTGAGAATTACAGGAAAGCAGGTTATAAGATAGACCTTCACTTCATCAAAACTAAAACTCACCAATGTCTTTATAGGAGCTGCTATAGCCCCTTTACGGCGATAGACAACAAATAATAGTAGACTCATTTCTAAAGTTCTTGCTATAAGCGTTGCAATAGCGGCTCCCTTAACTTCGAGCCTCGGAAATCCAAAATTACCAAGGATGAGGGAGTAGTTTAGAATAACGTTTATAATGAGGGAAACTAATGTAATGTACATTGGAGTTTTAGAATCTTCTGTACTTCTTAATGATGCTGAATAGATCATTACAACAGCTGTTGTAAGATAGGAGAAACTTACAATTTTTAAATAATCGACTCCATATGCAACAACAATAGGATCTTCAGTAAAGATGTTCATGATGAGAGTGGGAAAGAAGAAAGAGAAGAATGCACTTACAATAGCACCAATGAGCCCAATAGATAATGCAATTCCCATTGTTCTTCGTAGTCTCTCTATCTGTTTTGCTCCCCAATATTGTGCGACAAAAATCGCAGCTCCACTACTTACGCCAAAGTAGAAAAGGGAGATAAGAAAGTACATTTGGTTTGCAAGTCCTACAGCTGCCAAAGCTTCTTCTCCCACCTTTGTTATCATAAGGGTGTCGATAAAAGAGAGGGAGTTCATTAATAGGTTTTGTACTATTATTGGGAAAGAGAGGAAAAAGAGTCGAGAATAAAAATCTTTTCTCATTGTATGATAAGTTGTGTTAGATATTGTAGTCACCTCGATGATGTACCACGTTTTTTCTTTCCAGGCAATACATTTCTCTGTTGTTTTAAAAGATAAGGGATTAAATCGGTTCTATTAACTATTTTGAGTGCTTCTATTACCATTTTTCTATTATTGGGATTATTAAAATGGAGGAGTGCTCTTTGAAGGTGTCTCTCTCTCCCTTTAGGAACATAGACTGGTTTAAAGTTATGTAAAGGGCGAGGGTCAAGAGAAGTATAGTACATACAGGTCGCAACTGTTCCAGGTGTTGGGTAGAATTCTTGAACTTGTTCTGGAATGAATTGTTGTTCCTTCATATACATAGCGAGTTCAACGGCATCAACTAAAGTTGTTCC
>CAYVRR010000020.1:0-29791 GCA_964453215.1 uncultured Spirochaetaceae bacterium
AAATTAATAGTAGCGACTTTTATTGAAATTTATGGTAGCGACTTTTATTGAATAACGATATACTAACGGCATTAAGGGATAATATAGAGGTATATAAGATGAAATATGTAATGGCACTAGACCAGGGGACTACAAGCACAAGAGCCCTGTTGTTTAACCATAAGGGGGAAGTGTGCTCATCTAGCCAACTTGAACATCGTCAATATTTTGTAAAACCAGGTTGGGTAGAACATGATCCTACTGAAATTTGGAAAAATTCTAAAAAAGTAATTCTTGATGCAATTTCTAAAGTTGGAGCAAAGGGGGGCGATATTGTCTCTTTGGGAATTACAAATCAAAGAGAGACCATCCTCGCATGGGAACCTGCAACAGGAAAGATTCGCCATCGTGCAATTGTGTGGCAAGATTTACGTGGGGATGAGATAATTAATGAGATAAAAAGCCGTGTAAGTAGTGAAGAGTTTTCTCACCATAGCGGTCTCCTATTTAGTCCCTATTTCTCTGCAAGTAAAATTTCTTGGATGCTTGAAAATAGTCCTACCCTACGAAAAGATGCAGAGGAAGGAAAAGTCGTATTTGGTACAATGGATACATTTTTAGTCTGGTCATTGCTTGGTAAACAAAAGAATGTAGTTATTACAGATGTTACAAATGCAAGTCGCTATGCCCTTATGGATATACGTACACTCACTTGGGATGATTGGTTGTTAGATCTTTTCAACATTCCAAAACAATCCCTTCCCACTATTGTTCCTTCTGTGAAAGAAGTGTATGGAACTACAGATAAGGAGGGCTTTTTATCATGTGAAATTCCTGTCGCGGGAATATTAGGTGATCAACAGGCAGCTCTTTTTGGGCAAGCATGTTTTACAGCAGGTAAAGCAAAAAATACTTATGGAACAGGATGCTTTTTATTAGTGAACACAGGAGAGGATTTGATTTTTTCAAAGAGTGGCCTCTTAACTACAGTAGCATTCCAAGAAAAGGGGAAAAAACCCCATTATGCCCTAGAAGGGTCAATAGCTGTAGCTGGTTCATTAGTGCAATGGCTAAGAGATAACTTAGAGCTTGTAAAAAGTGCTCCTGAAGTAGATGTGTTAGCTGAATCAGTTCCTGACTCAGGTGGCGTGTATATAGTCCCCGCTTTTAGTGGACTCTACGCCCCATATTGGAGAAGTGACGCGAGGGGTGTAATTGCAGGTCTTACTGGTTTTGCAACAAAGGCCCATATTTGTAGAGCAGCTCTTGAAGCGACTGCATTTCAAGCAAAAGATATTTTTGATGCAATTGAACAAGAGGCACATATTACAATAACAGAATTACGTGTTGATGGAGGTCTCACGAATAGTAGACCTTTAATGGAATTTCAAGCAGACTTACTACAAGTGCCTGTTGTAAGGCCTCAAGTAATTGAAACAACAGCCCTTGGTGCAGCTTATGCAGCAGGGTTAACAACTGGTTTTTGGAAAGATATCGATGAAATTTCTACGCAGTGGAAAGAGAAATCTCGATGGGTTCCTACGATGAGTGAGCAAGAGGTGAATAAAAAGTGTCTTTATTGGAGTAAAGCAGTTGACCGAACTCTCGATTGGGCAGAAGATGAGTAATCACTAAGGAGTATGTAGATACATGGTTCAACTTTTCTCTACGATATGGAAATGGATTGCTCCAATGATACAAATTGGAGTGTTGACCTACTTATTGTACCGTTTCCATTCAGCAGTTCAACAAACAAAAGCTCAACAAATAGCACGCATATTGATGTGGTATGTTGCCTTTTATCTACTCTCTTTACTTTTACAATTTGAGGTGTTTCTCTTTATTTTTCATTACATCACAATTCCTTTTGTCATATTTATCCTCATTGTGTATCAACCAGAGTTACGAAGGGCATTTACACAAATTTTTAGTGGGCAAAATCGCTTCTTCAGAATGGGTGTGCAAACAACGAGCGAACAAATTGATATCATCTTAAACGCATGTAATGTCTTAATTAGTAAAAACAGAGGAGCCCTCATAGTCTTTACTCGGAATTTGGGGGTAAAAGGGATTGTAGATTCTGGAACAAGATTGAATGCTGACCTCTCTTCTGCTTTGATATTGACAATTTTTGACCATGACACCCCTTTACATGATGGAGCTGTTGTAATTAGTGGTGGAAAAGTGCAAGCAGCTGGGGTTTATCTTCCATTAAGTGAACAAACAAGTATTAAAAAATCATTTGGAACAAGGCACCGAGCAGCTCTTGGACTCGCTGAAGAGTCAGATGCTGTTGTCCTCGTTGTCTCTGAAGAGACGGGGAAAATGAGTCTTACCTATAATGCAAATATTTTTTATGATCTAAAACCAGCTGATATAAAGGTGAGATTGTTAGCATTGTTTAGCTACCAAGATATGGATAAAAAAGAGAATATAGAGGGGGCAGGTGATGAAATCGAATAGCACTATTAACAACCTTCTGAGAAATTGGCCAGTAAAGATGTTCTCATTTTTAACAGCTGTTGCCCTCTACCTCGTAATATCTCTTTCATTCATGGGCTCCGTTGAAGTTGAAATTCCACTCACAATAGTGCACCCAGTTGGATATGAAGCACTTAGCATTGTAGATGAAAAAATTGAATTAACTATTCGAGCACAACAAAAATATGTGGCACTCATTAATCCTCATGCAATCAAAGCACGAGCTGATTTCTCATTCGTACACTCTGATGGAGTTGCTACAAGTAGAGTTCTCCTTGAATATGATGAATCCCTTTTTGATATAGATTTCTCACTAATTCCAAACCCGGAGTTTATACGAGTATTTTATCAGAAGATTGAAGATGGAACATCGCTGTGATATATGGTATTGGTGTTGACATGGTAGAACTTGAACGAATGAATGAGTCCCATATGAGTGACTATGTAATTAATCGCCTTTTTCATCAAGTTGAAATAGAGAATATTCCCCATCATCCACAACGTAAAAAAGAGTATCTTGCTTCCCGGTTTGCAGCAAAAGAGGCCTTTGTGAAAGCTCTTCATGTTGGGTTTAGGGACATAGTTCCAAAAGATATTGGTGTAGTAAGTGATGAACTAGGAAAGCCAAGCTTTCTCTTTAGTGATAAAGTGAAGTCCCTTCTCCCTTCCACTATCAATTGCGTACACCTCTCATTAAGTCATGAAAAAGAGCATGCTATTGCTTTTGTTGTTATAGAGGTTCAAGATGAGTAGCGCCCCTCCTCGACCAACACATTTTCCAATAAAAGAGGGAAATAGACGAATAAAACTTACGATAAGTTATGATGGAGCCCCTTTTGTTGGGTGGCAAAAACAGCATAATGGCCAATCTATTCAAGGATGTATTGAAGAGGCTATAAAGAAGATAGTGAAACACGAAGTGAAGGTGCAAGGTTCTGGGAGAACTGATGCTAAAGTGCATGCTCTTGGACAAGTAGCCCACTTTGATACCTCTAACCACTCAATTCCAGATTCATCATTTACCTTAGCAATAAATCATTTTCTCCATCATGAAATACGAATTGTAGAGAGTGTAGAGGTGAAAGATGACTTTCATGCTCGATATAGCTCTATATCGAGAGAATATCATTATGTGATTAAAGATATTGCCTCCTTTACCCCTTTTGATAAAGGAAGGGTTGCACGAGTTTCTCATATCCCACCACTTGAGCTTCTCAATCAATACGCCTCAATATTAGTAGGAACTCACGACTTTTCAACATTTAGAGCAAGTAAAGATCAAAGCATTTCGAGTATACGAGATGTGCATGAATCGTACTTCACCCTTCAAAAAGATCTTTTTTCGTCAAATTATCTTACCTATGTGATTCGAGCAAATGCCTTTATGATGCACCAAATACGATCAATGGTTGGAACAATGCTTACATTAGGGGAAAAAAGAGGTACACTAGATGAGATGAAGGAAATATTGGAGTCAAAAGATCGCTTAAGAGCCCTTGTAACATTCCCCCCAGATGGACTCTATTTATATAGGATAGAATATGGTGGATGATAAAACTAAAGAGATGAGAGATATATTAGAAGACAACCTCACTACAATGTGGCACCTGTATGATGAAATTGAACAGTATGTTACAGATAGGGAGGGGAAAGATGATGTACCAGATTTTTCATCATACGTTGAATCTGTTATACAAGAGCCAAAAGATCAGTTTCTTGAAATGATAGATTCATCAAATATTACCCAAATTGGAAAAGCAATTGGTGAATGCAAAAGATGCCCCCTTGGAGCACAAAGAGTGAATGCAGTTCCAGGAAGCGGTCCAATAAATGCTAAAGTGATGATCATAGGGGAGGGTCCTGGTAGAGAAGAGGATCAAAGTGGAGAACCTTTTGTTGGCCCTTCTGGTGCCTATTTAGATTCATGGCTCAAAGCAATTTCGCTACAAAGGGATCTGGATGTGTTTATCACCAACGTTGTAAAATGTAGACCCCCTGAAAACAGAAATCCCACACCTCTAGAGATAGATACATGTGGTCCATTTCTAGAAAAACAAATTGCCCTTGTTAAACCAGAAGTGATCCTTTGTTTAGGCCTCACTGCCTCTCACTATGTATTGCAAAAAGAGGGAACTCTCTCCTCTTTAAGAAATAGAGTTCACCATTACAACCATATCCCCCTCTTTGTCACATACCACCCATCAGCAGTATTACGAAATAAAAGCTTAAGAGGGGAGGTGTGGAAAGATTTGCAAATGCTTGCCAATTTTCTTCAATTGCCAATCCAACAAAAAAGGAGTAGGTGATGTATGCCCATGTGGTTGTAGCTAAACCACTTTATCAACGATTTACCTATGCCTTTGACCCTTGTGTTAATATGATAGAAGTTGGAATGAGAGTCACTGTTCCTTTTGGGTCAAAAAAGATTACAGCCTTCGTTTGTGAAGTGAAAGAGACTATAGAAGAAGTCTCCTACACGATTAAAGATGTTATTAAAGTTATAGATAAGGAACCAATTTTCAATCAAAACCACATAAAACTTGCTTATTGGATGAGTCAATTCTATTTTTGCAGTGAGGGAGAAGCTCTGAGTGCAATGATTCCTTCAAATAAGAGGGAGAAGATAGAAGAAGAGGCGATTGCAATTGAGATTGTCAATGTATTTGAAGATGAACTTATACTTAGCGACGAGCAACAAGATGCAATTAGTAGAATTATCTCATCGAATAAGGCTCTTCATTATCTCTATGGAGTTACTGGAAGTGGGAAAACAGAAGTGTTTCTTCATGTTGCATCTCACATCATAGCCAAGGGTAAACAAGTCATCTACCTCGTTCCAGAGATAACTCTTACCTACCAACTCACCCACCTACTTAATAAAAGGTTTAATGAAAGAGTTGCAATTTTACACTCAAAAATGAGTGGCTCTGAGCGCCTTAAGCATTGGAAAAAGATACAACGGGGTGAAATAGATATTGCTATTGGAGCAAGGTCTGCAATCTTTGCCCCTTTTACTAATTTAGGCCTTATTATTATTGATGAAGAGCATGAACAAACCTATAAAGCGGGAAATACTCCTCGCTACCACGCTCGTCAAGTTGCACAAAAGATTGCCTCTATGCATAAAGCTAAGATCGTGATGGGCAGTGCAACACCCTCTTTAGAAGCATTTATGATGATGGAAGAGGGAAAGGTTATGAAGCACACCCTCTTACAAAGAGTGAGTGGAGGTTCTTTCCCAAAAGTGCAGGTTATCGACATGCTCCAAGAAAAAGAGATGATTTCTCGCCACCTATACATGAGTATGAAAGAGACTCTTAAAAAGAAGAGGCAAGTAATACTCTTTCTCAATAGGAGAGGATTTTCCTATTTCTTCCACTGCAATTCATGTGGGTATGAAATGAGCTGCCCCCATTGCTCAGTTTCCCTCACTTTTCATAAAAGTGAACACACAATGGTATGTCACTATTGTAATTATAAAACTAAGCCAATCCATGTTTGCCCCACGTGCAACTCTGTTGATGTAGGGTATGCAGGATTTGGAACACAAATGGTTGAACAAGAAATTGAAAAAAAATTCCCCCATGCAACCCTTTCTCGCATTGATGCCGATGTGAGTAAAAAGAGGGGGGAAGTACAAGATATATTAGAGCGCTTTGAAAAAGGGGAAATAGATATCCTTCTAGGAACTCAAATGGTTGCTAAAGGGCTAAACTTTCCTAAAGTTGATTTAGTTGGGATTGTACTTGCCGATTCTACACTGAATCTTCCCGATTTTCGCTCTCAAGAGAGAACCTTTTCCCTTATCCTTCAAGTAAGTGGACGCTCTGGGCGCTATAACAATGATGGGAAAGTGATAGTACAAACCTATCATGCACAAAACTATGCAATCCAAATGGCATCAAATAATAATCCATTAGAATTTTATAAAGCAGAACTAGAAACACGAGAGATAACTCAGTTTCCACCTTATACTCGCCTTGTAAACATAGTGGTGAGGGGAAAGTCAAAAGCCATCTGCCAAAGTGAAATAGATAAAGTTGCTTCCCTTGCTACCCGTGCTATAGAGCACCTTTCAACGGGTGAAGTTGAAATAATGGGGGTAAGTGAGTGCCCTATAGAGAAAATTAACAACAATTACCGTTTTCATATGATACTGCGTAGTAAAGAACTCACATGCTTGTTACAAGTAGTTACCTACATTCACCGTAATTATAAGGGTGTAAAAAACACATATCTAGAGATAGATGTTGATCCACTGCACCTTCTTTAAGTTGACCCTTGAAATGAATAAGGCTATTATATTTACATGTTAGATATTTATACTTTAGGCGAAGATGTACTTCGTCAACAGGCTCAAAAAGTCACAGAATTTGATTCATCCCTAACGATGCTCATTGATGCAATGTTTGAAACTATGGAAGAGGCTAATGGTATAGGACTTGCAGCTCCTCAAGTTGGAATTCTTAAACGTTTTTTTGTTGTTGATACAAGAAATAGTGGAGAAAAACTTGCATTCATTAATCCAGAAATAGTTGAGATGAGTCATGAAATAGGCTCTTATGAAGAGGGTTGTTTAAGCATACCTGGTATGTATTTTAATATAGATAGACCATTGGAGGTCACCATTCAGGCTCAGGATGTGAAAGGAAAGTCATTCACTCTCAAAGCCACTGGATTACTTGCTCGAGTAATTCAACATGAATATGATCACCTTCAAGGAACACTCTTTATAGATAGAATGGAAGAAGAAGATAGGGAGAAATTAGTAAAATCCTATCATCGTAAGCAAAAGCATAGAACTCGGAAATAGGGGGATTATTATGAACGATTCCCCCTTTCGCATTGTTTTTGCAGGTAACCCCGATATTGCAGTACCCACCCTTATAGAACTTCATACACATTTTCATGTTGTGGCAGTTCTGACCCATCGAGACAAACCTGGCAAAAGGGGAAAGAAGTTAATTCCTGTTCCTGTAAAAAAAGCTGCCCTTGAGTTAGGTATTGATGTAGTAGAGGCTGATAAACTTAATAAAGATGCCCGATTAGAAGTAGCTAGGTATCATCCAAATGTATTAATCTCATTTGCAACTAGTCACTACTTTGGGCCAAAATTTCTCTCCCTTTTCTCAATTGATGCCCTAAATATTCACCCCTCCCTTCTCCCTCTTCACAGAGGAAGTGCACCTCTTCAATATGCTATTTTGAATCAAGATACAAAAACGGGAATTTCCATACAACGAATAGTGAAAGAGATAGATAGTGGAAATGTTCTTAATTCTCTCAGATTTGATTTAGAGGGAACTGAAAACAGTGAAACTCTTAGTCGTAAAGTTGCTCACCTAGCTCCCTCACTTTTAGTTGAAACACTCTCATCGTATGAAATGTATAGAGCAAAGGAGAGTGTTCAGAAAGAGAGTGAGGCGACGTTTACCAAGATGTTAGTAAAAGAAGATGCGCTTATTGATTTCTCTCAAAGTGCCCACTCTGTTCATGCTAAAATAAGGGCCTACTACCCGTGGCCAAAAGCCTATACATACCTAGATGGTGTAAAACTGATGCTTTGCGATGTTGCTCATTCTGTTTTTGAGATACCCTTTGAACCTCATCATGGTGTTGATTGTGGAGTCGTTGTTGACTTTGACAAAAAAAAGGGACTCAAGATAGCCTGTCGTGATGGGTTTATCTATGCCTCTCGATTACAACTTGATAAAAAAAATGAGATGGATGCATCCTCTTTTGTGAATGGCAACCCCCATATTATTGGCTCAAAGTTGACACTATGATAAAGCAAAGAAGAGTATGTTTAACAAAGAAACTATTTCTCTTATTTGCTATAATAAGTATTTTTTCTCCACTAAGTGCCATAGATATTGAAGAAAAATGGGACGATGGAATAAAAGTTGCCCTTGTCCTTTCTGGAGGAGGGGCAAGAGGATTTGCCCACATCCCTATTATTGAAGCTATTGAGCGACATAACATTCCCATAGATATGGTGGTTGGAACGAGTATGGGAGCCCTTGTTGGTGGGCTCTATGCAGCTGGGTACTCACCACAGGATATGATTAACTTAATCGAAGAGTATGATATGGTTGAGCTCTTCGCTGTTGCCCCAGCCCCTTTTCAAAAGCCTATTCTCTCTAGCTTTGCAGATTATAGTGATAACATCATGAACCTCTCTTTTGATACAAGAGGAGTTGGTAGGGTTAGTGGATTAATTGGGGATCAAAAAATTTTGGAGATGCTCAACTCATCCCTTATCAATGTTTCAGCAATCACTAATTTTAACCACTTGCCAATCCCCTTTCGTTGTGTTGGAACAAATCTCGTCACAGGTGAAGAGATAGTTTTTTCAACTGGCTCATTAAGTCAAAGCATTAGAGCGAGTATCTCAATACCAGGTATTTTTACCCCTGCTATCATAGATGATGCATTAGTCATAGATGGGGGGTTAGTGAATAATCTTCCCATCGATATTGCCCTAGAGATGGGAGCTGATGTAATTATTGCAGTAGATGTAAATGCAATAGACTATGAAGTTTCTAAAGATGAATTGAGTTCACTCACCTCAATATTAGGACAGCTTGTTGTAATTCTTACTAAAAACACTATTATAAAAAATATTGATAAGGCAGATGTACTTTTTTCTCCACTTGTTGAAGAGTATGGAATATTAGATTTTGCATCTTATAAAGAGATCATTGAAATTGGGCGAACATGTTCATTAGAGATGGATGATGCTCTAAAAGAACTTAGTGAACAAATTTGTGCAATAAGAGAGTGTCATCCGATTGTCCAACAACGAATTGGTTCATACTTTCGTCTCCCTGAAATTCACATTGACGAAGTAATTCACACCAGAGTAAAGCAAGAGGGCTCTTATAAGAGAAATTTCCCATTAGATAGTTTTAAGAGATTTGATGGGGCATATATGAATAAAGAGCTCCTTGATTATCTTCACTTTATATTAAACGAAGAGAGAGAATTGCACCAAGTGGCAACTATTTCACATCAACTCACTTCAGTTCGTTATGATTATAAGGGGCTCCCTCATGGAGTGTTAGAGATTCAGACAAAAGAGTTTGAACAAAGAAACAACAGACTGGGACTTGGATTGTTTGGGTCAACGCACCTCTCTATCTCCCCCTCTACCCCCCTTTCTTTCTACTTTAATCCCGATTTCTCTTTTACCTTTCATATGAGAAAGGTATGTATACCAAACCTTGAACTTTTATTTCACGTGGTTGAAAAAGATTTCGTTTCTATTTTTTCTTCAATTTCATACACATGGTTAAAAAAGTATACGCTAGGGATTAAAGGGAATTATCAAGTTGGCTCCTTACATGCCTTTAATGCTTCACCACCCTCTTTCAGTGGGTATGGAAATGACTATGCCTTAGTACCAGAACTCTTTTTTGAAATTTTCACAGAGCCATACCTAACTTCTCGCCTCAATTTCCAACTAATCAGTATGTGGTATGAGAATAATGACTCTTCCTTTACCTCATTTGTTACCCCTTCAATCGGTTTTGATGGAGTGTATGCAAGACAAAAATTTACCCTCTTTCCGATTCGCGGTACTCGCCTCGATTTTTCTGGAAGACTATTATTGCGGGATAAGATTGGCTATAGGGTAAGTTTTGGAATTAAACAATCGCTTCGTCTCTCTTACAAAGACTCCCTGTTATTTCAGATAAAGGGAGGTTCAAACCACTCAATTAATTATTTTGTCGATGATTATTTTGAATATGGGGGATTAGATGGGATTATTACAAAACCTGCTAACACTGTTGTAAAAGATATGATTATAGGGGGCATCTCTTATTTTCACTGGATAAAGATTGCTCCTATTCCTATCGTGTTACAGACAAATATAAAATTTGGATTACAGGGAAAACTTGCTCAAGATATCTACAGTCCCACAAATAGATATATGATAGAGACATCCCCATCAATATCATTCTCTTCAGGTGTTGATATTATGGGTTCACTAGGTATTGGGTTTACTGTTCGTAACACAGACCTCCTTATAGGAATAGCTGTAGATAATTCACTCGCTACGACACTTTATGTAGAGGTGAGATGATGTATACAAGGTGGACAGATTATACGCAATACCTTGTACGTCGATATGGCCATAAGGTGTATCGAATAGGAGTTGACGGTGGCTTTACCTGTCCTCATAGGTCTCATAAGGTATCAGGTGGGTGCATCTATTGTGATTCACAAGGAGCCTCTTCTGTCTATTTGCGCTCAACTGAGTCCCAGTATAATCGCAGTAGTCCCTTTATAAAAGATATTGATTCCACCCTTGTCAAGGTAGCTCCTAAAAGTTTAGAAGCACGCCTTGCTTCTATTGAAAATCAAATAGTAAAAGGGAAAAAGTATCTAGATACCCGGTTCCCCAACACCAAAAGAAGCATCTACTTTCAAGCATACACCAACACTTTTGATACAATAGAGAACCTAAAGGCCCTCTATGACAAAGCGTTACAGGGGGATGATTATGTTGAATTGATTGTTTCAACACGGCCAGATTGCATTAGCCCGGAAGTTGTATCCTTGCTCACTTCATATAAAGAGAGAGTTCAAACAGTATGGGTTGAACTTGGTCTACAAAGTGGAAATGATGCTTCTTTATATTATCTTAATAGGGGGCACAGCGTGAGTGATTATGTTGATGCAGTTGCCCTTTTAAAAGATGGTGGGATAGAGGTCTCAACTCATATTATATTAGGCATTCCTGGAGAAACAGATAAAGATATTCTCACCACAGCATCTATTATAAGAGATGTACAAAGTGAAGCAGTAAAGATTCACAATCTTCACATAGTTGCAGGAACTAAGTTGTATGAATTGTACAAAAGAGGGGAGGTTGAAGCGCCCCTCATGGCCGATCACCTCTATAACACCATCCTTTTTCTTACCCATATTGATAAAGAAGTTGTCATTCAACGCCTTGTAAGTGATACTCCAAAGCATCGACTTGCTTCCCCTAGAGACTTTCCAGATAAAGGATATTTCTTACTTTCGCTAGAAAGATTAATGAAACAACAGAATGTGTACCAAGGAGAATATGTGAGATGAAAAAGAGTGTTATCTATATACAAGTTATTGCAAGAATAGTGAGTCCCCTTATTACCCTCACAGTAGCTGTTTTATCTCTTTTGCCACCAAGTAGCATTCCTCCAAATATCTCTATTTTTACCATAAGTGACAAAATATTACATCTCATTGCTTATATTGCTGTATCTGCTACAATTACTATAGCGCTTGTAAAAAAAGATGAGCGACTGAATTTCAAAGAATTTCTTACTTTTAATAAAAGACGGGTGATTGGTTCATTTTGTATCGTATTTTTAATTGGATTTATGATTGAGATGGTGCAGCCAATGTTTGGAAGAGAAAGAGAATTTTTAGACCTTGTTTCTAACTTTCTCGGCAATATTGTAGGAATGTTCTTAGGTATCGTCTTCTTCTTCATTATCCAAAGGAGTCTATATGGAAAGAAATAAATATGAAGTCTTAGTTTCATCAATATCAAAAGAACTGATAAAAGCTTCTAGACATCTAGAAGACTCCCTTGTAGAAGCGATAAAAGAGATGAAAAGGGTATATGAACAAAAAGTTGAGATGAGTGAAAAAAACTCACATGAAAGCAAGCAGTTAGAAGCATCCTCTTTAGTACTTACTATGACACTGAAAAACCTTGATATAGCCGCCCTTCATGAGATTCCTATGTGTCAGGATACTGGCATGCTTGTTGCTTTTGCAGATATTGGACCTGAGACTCCTTTTACTCTAGAAAAGATAGAGCAAGCAATTACAGATGGGGCAACGATAGCTTTTGATAAAGGACATTTTCGCCACTCTGTTGTAGAGGATCCCCTCTTTAAGAGGGAAAATACTAAAACAAATCTCCCCTTTGTATTTCACATCACACCAAAAAAGAGTGGCTCTCTCTCTCTTCATTTTCTCCTTAAAGGGTTTGGAAGTGAAAATTGTAGTGGTATGAGGATGCTTAATCCAACTGCGACAAAACTAGATGTAATAGAAGCTGTGTATGATATTGTAGTGGAAGCAGGGGGAAAACCATGTCCTCCAATTGTTGTGGGTGTTGGCATTGGTGGAACTGCTGAAATGAGTGGGGTATTGGCAAAAAGAGCCCTTATTCGAGAAGTTGGAACTCACCACACTGATATTCAATATAAGGGGTTAGAAAAAGATATTCTATTAAAGTTACAAACATCACAGATAGGACCTGGTGGATTTGGTGGCCCCTTAACTGCCCTTTTTGTCTCTGTTGAATATATGGCAACCCATATTGCAGGCCTACCTGTGTCTGTTGCAATAAGTTGCTGGGCAGACAGAAAAGCTCATGTATATCTTTAAAAAAAGGATGATTTAATGAAATACTTTACATTACCTTTATCTAACGAAGAGAGAATCTCTCTAGAAATATATGATCAACTTAGTTTATCAGGATCTATTTTTGTTGCCAGAGATAAAGCTCACCAAAAATTAGAAGAAATAATAAAAGAGGGGAAAGAACTTCCCATTCAGTTAGATGGTAAAATTATCTATTACATGGGACCTAGTAGGAAGAAAAAAGGGGATCCTATTGGCTCATGTGGTCCCACCACTAGTGCGAGAATGGATCCCTTTACTCCATTATTAATGGACCATGGTCTTAAAACGACAATAGGGAAAGGGCCACGGAGTGAGTTAGTGAGAAAAGCTATTATAAAGCATCACGGGCTCTATCTTGTCGCCTTTGGGGGGTGTGGAGCCCTCTATGCAAGATGTGTGCAGAGTGTAAACCCTATTGCATTTGAAGAATTAGGACCTGAAGCTCTCATAGAGATAGTTGTTGATGATTTCCCTGTAATTGTAGGAATAGACTCAAAAGGTAATAGTACTTTTTAGATAAAAGGGGGAATATTGCGATTATTATACCCATTTTTGTCCACTTTCCCATTTCTTTTAAAGTTTTACTAGACGTATAGGTAAATTACCACTACCATCAATAGCTAGGGTGTGGATAAAAGGAAATGTGTAGATGGCTAAGATGTTTGGTAAAGTAAATTGTGTAACTTCTTTTATCTTCTTAAGTATCTTGATAGTGACTTTTACTGGCTGTGATACAAGAAAAACTAGTGAACAAAATTCCTCTTCAACGAGTGAAAAAACAATGGCAACTCTTCCTCCAGTTCTTCATGAAGAACCAGAGCTTTCTCCAATAGAATCAAGTATTTTAGAAATATTTACCTCTTCATCAGTTAATAATAATCTCATAGATAGATTTAGCTATACCTATGGGTATATGCTTATGGATAGTGCTATGAGAGAATTGCCAGATTTAGAGGCAAAATTATTCTTAAAAGGTGCCTATGATGTAGCTATCTCAAAAAGTGAACTACTCTCTAAAGAGGAGAGAAATGCTTCATTATTTAAATTTCAAGAGAAATTAATAAACGAAGCGGGTCAGAGAGTAAAAGAACTTGCAATGAGTAATTTAAAAGATGCTGAGAGTTTTTTAGCAGTAAATAGCCAAAAAGAGGGAATAATTACGACAGACAGTGGTCTCCAGTATGAAATAATTACTCCATCAGAGGGTCCTCGTCCCACTGAAAAGAGTATTGTAAAGGTAAATTATCGAATCACCTACCTCGACGGAAGAGAAGGAGATTCCTCTGTTCCAGGTATTCCTAGCACCTTTAAAGTCTCTAACCTCATAGATGGATTTAAAGAGGGATTATATTTGATGACAGTTGGCTCATCCTATAGATTCTACGTCCATCCCTCTCTTGGGTATGGAGAGAGTGGCTCTACTCGAATTGAGCCCAATACACTCCTCATTTTTGATGTTAAACTTGTTGAAATTGTAGATTAGCTTAATATTTCAAGTAATTCTTCTAACCTCTTTATGTGGTAGCGATAGTGTTTTATTTCAGGTTCATCCATCTCATAACGATTTATCCAACAACTCTCTAATTGTGCGTTATTTGCCCCATCGATATCACTAACTATACTATCTCCTATTACTAAGGGAGATGAAATGGGTAGGCCTAATTTCTTTATACCGAGTATTGTTTTTTCAAAAAAGAGGGCATCCGGTTTTAACACTCCCATCTCTTCTCCTATTGCAATGTATGAGAAAAAATGGGCAGTTTTAGTTGCTTCTATTCTTCCCCTCTGCACGTGGGCAATTCCATTGGTGATCATCGACATATGGATGCCCATCTTCTTAATCTCACTAAGAATTTCATTCGTGTCATCATAGAGATGATACGATGTACTTAAATGATAAAGATAGAGGTCAGATGCTAAAAGAGGATCAAATTCGACTTCATATACGCGAAAGAAACGGTGAAACCGTTCTGTTTTTAACGTATCGAGAGAAATCAATCCTAATTCAAGTTCACTCCATAGTGCACCATTAATAGTGTGGTACTTTTCTAGCATCTCATCTGTTACGATGAGATGAGCTTCTTTGAATAAATTTTTTAATGCAAACTCTTCACATGCCATAAAATCATAAATAGTTCCATCAGCGTCAAATAATAGGTGGTCGTACATAACATTCCTTTACAAATAGATCAAAAAAGGGTAATTTTGAGATGAGTCTAATTAGTTAGTACTACAAAAGGAGGGGTTATGGCAAGGGATAAGAAAATGATCTTTGTCTATATCGGGTTTGGTGTTCTACTTATAGCACTGGGAGTGTTTATGTTGGTCAGGGAGGATTTAGTCAAACAAATACTTGTTATCGCACTTGGTCTTAGTGCATTGATGAGCTCTATTGTATCTCTTATTACCCTCAAAAGATTTCATTTTTCCCGCTTTTCGTTCTCATCAACACTGTTTAAAGGGATAACTGGAATTATTGTAGGTGTTCTTGCAATTATTCTTCCCCTCTTTGCTGCAGAGAGTGTGTGGGATGTAATTATGTATATCCTCGCTTCTCAATTCGTCATAGCTTCAATTGTTCTATTTTCAGATGCTTTTGTATTGAGAAAAACAGTCTTTTCTTCTCGTCCCCTTGTTATAGAAGCTACTATTTCTTTAGCCCTTGCCCTCTTATTATTTATTTTCCCTAGAGAGTCAGCAAGTCTCTTTATTATGTTGCTATCTATTATTGTTATGGTTGTTGGACTCACCTTTTTATTGTTGGGATATTTTTATTCTAAACACAAAAAGAGTGTAGAAGTGACTATAGAAGGAGAAGTGGAGGATAATTAAGCTATCTTGACACTCATCAAATCCTCCTATAGGGTAAACTTTATGAAACACACGTTTAACCTTCATCATCATATCTCATTCTCATGAAGTAATGCGTGTGCAGTAAGTTTTGTAACAAATAGTTGCTCCGCATTGTGCGGGGCTTTTTTTTATAACATGAAAAGGGGTGTAAAAAATGGAAACTCGTTTAAGAATTGCTATACAAAAAAGTGGCCGTTTAAGTGAAAAATCCTTAGAATTAATTCGTGAAAGTGGGATACACTTTAGTTCAAACTCAAGGGTTCTTAAAGAAGAAGCGGAGAATTTCCCTATTGAATTTCTCTATCTTCGTGATGATGATATCCCCTCCTATGTATATGATGGTGTTGCTGATATAGGAATTGTTGGACGAAATGAACTTGATGAGCAAAACTTCCCATTAGAGGTAATTAGAGATTTAGGATTCGCTAAATGTAGGTTATCTATAGCAGTTCCACTCGATTTTAATTATCAAGGAATAGAGAGTTTAGAGGGGAAAAGGATTGCAACAAGTTATCCTACAATTCTTCAAAAAGCCCTTAAAAAAGCTCAGGTGATGGCACGTATTTATGAGATATCAGGGTCTGTGGAAATAACACCAGCAATTGGAGTTGCAGATGCAATTTGTGACCTTGTAAGTACTGGTGCCACCCTTGCAAGTAATGGACTTAGAGAAGTTGAATCAATTTATACTTCAACTGCCGTTATGGTTGGTCACCCTGGTATGAGTGAAAGTAAGGTTGAGATCCTTAACAGATTCTTATTACGACTTGATGCTGTTATGAAAGCAGCTGATTATAAATATATTATGTTCAATCTCCCAAAAGAGCACTTAAGTGAAGTTACTTCTATAATTGGGGGAATGAAAAGTCCAACAGTTACCCCATTGGTTGACAATACGTGGGTGAGTGTTCAAACAGTGGTTCATGAACAGCGGTTTTGGGATGCCCTAGAGCAATTAAAGGCATTGGGAGCAATGGGCATTTTAGTTACTGCAATTGAGAAAATGGCTGATTAAAAGGAGAGCGTCTGTGTTAGATATTTTTTATAGTTTGACAAAAGAAGAAGTTAAAAAACTCCTTCCTAGAAGCACTCATAAAACAAGTGAAGAGGTCAAAAGCCAAGTTGCTTCAATTATTGAAGAAGTAAAACAACATAAAGATAGTGCCTTATATGCATATACCAAAAAATTTGACAACACAGAACTTTCTTCTATTATCTACCCTAAAGAGGAGATCAATAAAGCTTCCCATAAGATATCATCTGCTTTAAAAGAAGCTATTGGGGTAGCTTATGAAAATATTTATACGTTTCACTCATCTCAAAAACCAAATCATGAAGTAGTTGAAGTAATGAGTGGAGTCTCTTGTTGGCAAAAAAGTTTACCAATAGAATCAGTGGGTCTATACATTCCAGGTGGAACAGCCCCTTTGTTCTCTACGCTATTGATGTTAGCAATTCCAGCTAAATTAGCAGGATGTGAAAAGATTATTGTTGTAACTCCGCCAAGAATAGATGGATCTGTTGACCCAGCAATTCTCTATACATGCCTTCTGTTAGGCCTTGATACTATTGCAACAGTTGGAGGAGCTCAAGCAATCGCAGCCCTTTGTTATGGAACAGAAAGTATCCCTAAAGTTGATAAAATCTTTGGCCCTGGTAATGCATATGTAACAGAGGCAAAACAACAAGTTTCTCAAGCAGGGGTTGCTATCGATATGCCAGCTGGCCCATCTGAAGTGATGGTGGTGATAGATGAAAACACAAATATTACATTTGCAGCGAGTGATATCTTAAGCCAATGTGAACACGGAGCTGACAGTCAAGCGGTGTTGGTAATTATTACTCCAGATAAAAAAGTGGGAGAGTCTATCGCTCATGCTATAAAAGATGAAATAGGTAGACAGATGAAATACCTTAAGAGAAAAAATTATATAGAACAATCTCTCAACAACTCCTATATTGTGATTGTGAATAACAATGAAGAGGCTCATGAGGTTATTAATAGCTATGCTAGTGAACACCTCATCCTTAACACAGATGATTATGAAACCCTTGAAAAGGGTGTTAAACATGCCGGTAGTGTCTTTTTAGGAGCATATTCACCTGAGTCAGCTGGAGATTATGCTTCAGGCACCAACCACACCTTACCCACAAGTGGATATGCCACCGCCTACAGTGGTATTACCCTTATGAGCTTTCTTAAGACGATAACGTATCAGAAGCTCACCCAAAAAGGATTACAAAATCTTAGTACCACTATTATAGAAATGGCTAATTATGAGACTCTTGATGCACACAGTAATGCAGTAGAGGTAAGAATTGATAACAAAAGAGGTGAAAATAATGGGCGAATATAGTGTAAAGCAGTTAATGAGAAAAAATATTCTCCATCTTGTTCCCTATTCATCTGCCCGTAATGAGTTTAGTGGAACAGGCTCTGTCTATATCGATGCGAATGAGAATTATCGAGACTTTGTAGGGGATAGAGGGCTTAATAGATATCCAGATCCACAACATAAAGCTTTAAGGGTAGAAATTGAAAAAGTTATGGGTATTAATTATGACGATATGGTTATTGGAAATGGGAGTGATGAACTCATTGACCTCCTATTTCGAATATTTTGTGTTCCATCAAAAGATAAAGTTCTCATGATGAGTCCAACCTATGGAGCATATAAAGTATTTGCAGATATTAATGATGTAGGAGTCTCCTACTGCCCCCTAAAAGATGATTTCTCGATTGACTTAGAGCGTCTAGAGGGTCAGTGCCACCTCATTAACAGTGGTGTGTTAGAACAAGGTATCCATAAACTCTTGTTTATCTGCTCACCAAATAACCCCACAGGAAATAGTTTTCCCATTGAACAAATTGCTGAAATTGCAAGGAAATTTAGAGGAATAACAGTAATAGATGAAGCTTATATAGATTTTTCACAGCAAGACTCAGCAATGCACCTTCTTAAAGAAAATGATAGAATTGTAATTTTACGGACTTTGAGTAAAGCATACGCACTTGCGAATGTGAGAGTTGGTATTGCTATCTCTTCACCTGAAATTATTAAGGCTATGAACCATGTAAAATACCCCTACAATGTGAGTGGCATTCAACAAGAAGTTGCAATTCAAGCTATTAGGGCTCATAAAGAGGTCGCTTCTACTATTAAAATTATTTTACGTGAAAGAGAAAGAGTTGCCAATGAATTAAAGAAACTCTCCTTTGTACAAAAAGTTTTCCCAAGTGACGCGAACTTTCTCCTCATACGGGTAACCGACGCACCACTAATTTATTCAATGCTCCTTAAAAAGGGGATTATTATTCGTAATAGATCTACTGTAAGGGGTTGTTATGGGTGCCTTAGAATTACAATTGGAAGTGAAGATGAGAACTCACTTCTTCTTTCAACACTTAAGCAATTTGAGGAGATATTATGAAAAAGCCAGTTACCCTTATCCTATCCTTAGTAGGTGCTGTTATCCAAAAGCCAGGTGAGAATATTAGGTGGACAAAAGGTGTTTTTCATGCCCTGCGTACCATTACCAGTGAAGGCCTGTATTCAATTGTTATTGTAAATAATAGCTCTTTAGAACCAGTGATGCTAGATTATATTCTAAAGACTTTATCAGGTGAATCAATTCATATTGAATCAGTTGTTACTGATACAAAAGATCTCGTTGTTGACACAAACCACTCAATTTCTCTTATTGAAACTCCTCTTTCTATCAAGTATCTCCCTTTTACCTCCTATAATAAGATGTTACCAACACTAGTTTCTACCGTTCAATTATTAGATAGAATTAGTAGTGTCACACGAGTGACAAAAGAGACCTCAATTTCCCTCACCCTCAACCTTGATGGCTCGGGTAAGAGTAAGGTTGAAACACATATCCCTTTTTTGAATCATATGATTGATCAGATCGCTAAACATGGAAAAATAGATATTACCCTACACTGTGATGGAGATGTAGAGGTAGATGAGCATCATACTACTGAAGATATTGCCATTGTATTAGGGGAAGCAATCCTTACAGCATTAGGGGATAAAAAGGGGATACGTCGCTATGGAAGTATGACAATTCCTATGGATGATGTTACCAGTGTTGTTGCTATCGACTTTTCAAACCGTCCTTACTTTGTATGGAATGTTGAGTTTTCAAGAGATATGGTTGGCTCATTTCCAACTGAAATGGTTCACCATTTCTTTAAATCTTTCAGTGATGAAGCAAGGTGTAACCTCCATATGAGTGTTACAAAGGGGAATACTCATCATCAAGTAGAATCTTTATTTAAAGCGTGTGCTCGAGCAATAAGAGAAGCAATCTTTCGCTATCCAGGAAGCACAGACCTTCCATCAACAAAAGGAGTTCTATGAGTAACTCTATAGTTATTATTAAATATAATGCGGGAAATATTCGATCTGTATATAGTGCTCTTAAAAGAATTGGTGTTGAATCAATTATTACAGATGATGTGAAGAAAATTAAAGATTCTTCAAGGGTAATATTCCCAGGAGTTGGAGAAGCTTCAAGTGCAATGCGCTATTTGAAAGAAAAGCACCTTGATGAAGTGCTTAGGCACCTCAATCAACCTTTTTTAGGGATTTGCTTAGGCTTACAGTTAATGTGTGCTTCAAGTGAAGAGAGTAGCACTACGTGTTTATCTATATTTAATTCAAAGGTTGTGAAGTTTAGGACATCTACTCACCTAAAAGTTCCACACATGGGGTGGAACACAATTGCTCACACCAATGACTACATCTTTCGTGGAATTGAAATGAATAGGTATGCCTATTTTGTTCACTCTTATTATGCCTCTGTTACTGATCAAACAATTGCTACATGTGATTATGGGCATCTCTCTTTTAGTGCAGGGTTAGGTAAGGATAATTACCGTGGACTTCAGTTTCATCCTGAAAAAAGTGGTACAATTGGCCATAAAATATTAGAAAACTTCGTAAAAGGGGATAGAAATTAGATATGCGTATTATACCTGCTATAGATATCATTGACGGACATTGTGTTCGTTTACAAGAAGGGGATTATGATAAAAAAACTCACTATAGTGATAACCCCCTAGAGATGGCAAAATCGTTTGAAGATGCAGGCATCTCTTACCTTCACCTAGTAGATTTAGATGGAGCGAGAGAAGGGCGATTAGTGAATATGAAGGTGATTGAAGAGATTGCAACTCACACCTCACTCAAAATAGATGTTGGTGGTGGTATAAAAAGTAGAAGTGATGTAGTGAAAGTCTTTACCAGTGGTGCCCACCAAGCGACTATTGGCTCTCTTGCTGTGAATGATGAAAATCTCACTATTTCTCTTCTTGAAGAATTTGGTCCCCATAAACTTATTTTAGGGGCTGATTGTAGAGATGGATATATCTCAATTGGTGGATGGAAGGAGACAACACAAAAACGGGTTGAAGAATTTGTTCGTCACTATGTTCAATTAGGATTTAGATATATTATCTCAACAGATATCTCTAAAGATGGAATGCTCAAAGGGCCATCTTTTTCACTCTACTCTTTATTAAAAGAAGTAACAAAAGAGATAGATGGCGTACACATAGTTGCTAGTGGTGGAGTGCATTCAATTCGTGATATAGATTCTTTACATGAATTAGACCTTGATGGAGTAATTATTGGAAAGGCTCTTTATGAGAATTATATCACTCTACCTGAGCTTTCAAAAAACAAACAAAGGTGGGAGGGTCATTATGCTCGCTAAAAGAATTATTCCTTGTTTAGATATAAAAAATGGAAGAACTGTGAAGGGAGTCAATTTTGTTAACCTGATTGATGCTGGGGATGCGGTGGAACTTGCTAAAATGTATGCAGAGCAAGGGGCTGATGAACTCACCTTTTTAGATATCACAGCAACTATAGAAGAGCGTGGTACCTTTACAGATCTTGTGAGGCGTGTTGCTGATGTGATTGATATCCCATTTACTGTTGGTGGTGGAATTCGAACTGTCGATGATGTAAAAGCTTTATTAGCTGCTGGTGCTGATAAAATATCTATTAATAGCATTGCAGTGAAAGACCCAGCTATTATTCACACTCTCGCTTCAGAATTTGGCTCTCAATGCGTTGTTTGTGCAATAGATGTAAGAGTGAACCCATCAACCAATATCTATGAAGTCTATGTTTCTGGAGGTCGTATTCCAACAGGAATAGATGCTATAAGTTGGGCTAAAGAGGTAGAGGATAGGGGTGCTGGTGAGATTTTGCTTACGAGTATGGATTGTGATGGAACTAAAAATGGATTTGCCCTCGACATTACAAGAAAGATAAGTGATGCTGTAAATATTCCAATTATCGCTAGTGGTGGAGCTGGAACAAAAGAACATTTTCTTGATGTGTTTCAAAAGGGAGGGGCAGATGCAGCTCTTGCAGCATCTATTTTCCACTTTTCTGAAATTCCAATTCCAGAACTAAAGATTTTTTTAGATAAACATGGTATACCTATACGTCTTAAGCATTAAGGAAGGAGTTTACATGCAACCAAATTTTGAAAAAGGTAATGGATTAATACCTGCTATTGTGCAGGATGCTATTACAAATAAAGTATTGATGCTCGGTTATATGAATGAAGAAGCCCTCAAGGTTACCAAAGAGAGGGGTCTTGTTACTTTCTTTTCAAGAGAGAGGCAAACTCTTTGGACAAAAGGGGAGACAAGTGGCAATTATCTCACCTTAAGAGACATCGCTATTGATTGTGATAACGATACTCTTTTGATTAAAGCTCTCCCATCAGGTCCAGTGTGTCACACAGGCAGTGATACCTGTTTTGGTGAAACAAATGATCCAGAAAAAATGAAAAATAGTGAATTTCTTTTTTACTTAGAAGAAGTGATTCATGACAGGAGAGATCACCCTCTCGAAGGGTCCTACACGAATCTTCTTTTTAGCCGAGGTATTAATAAAATAGCTCAGAAGGTGGGAGAAGAAGCTGTTGAGCTTATTATTGAAGCAAAAGATAATAATAAACCCCTCTTTTTAGGAGAAGCTGCCGACTTGATGTATCATCTACTTGTTCTTCTTGCTCAAAAGAATATCAAGTTTGAACAAGTCTTTGAGGTTCTCAAAGGGCGTCACTCTCGTTAAGAAAGAGGTAATAATGAAGGATAATTCATCGAGTGTAAAAATCGGATTGCGCCTCACTTTTCTCTCTATTGCTTTTAGTGTTGTTCTTTCTGCAATTAAATTTACTGCAGGAATCATAGGTTCCTCGAGCGCCCTTATTTCTGATGGGGTTAACTCCCTCGGTGATATTGTGGGATATGCGGTTCTTATGATTTCTTTAGCCTATTCTGGCAAAAAAGCAGATAAAGATCATCAATATGGGCATGAAAAGGTGGAGAGCGTAGTCTCTCTCTTTTTTTCACTAGCCATTGTTACAACAGGTCTTATAATTGGATACGCGGGAGTTTTAAAATTAGTTCAAAAGGAACCACTCAGTAGTCCATCAACAATTGCTCTTATTGGAGCCATTTCCTCACTACTCATAAAAGGTTCTTTATATATTGCTTCGTACAGGGCATATAAGAAGACCCGCAGCAGCTCCATAAAAGCATTAAGTGTAGATCACTTTAGTGATGCAATTGCAACAACTGGTGCTTTAGTTGGAATTATTATTGCCCAGCTAGGATTTCCTTTATTTGACCCCTTAGCCTCTCTTTTTATTGCTTTCTTTGTAATATTTAGCGGTTTTCAAGTGTTAAGATCTTCATTTAATATCTTAATGGATGTTTCAGCTGACCAAGAGATTATTGATAATATTAAATCTATTGTATTAAAAAATGAGAATGTAAAACACATAGATGTCTTAAAAACAAGAACTGTTGGTAGTGGATGCTATGTTGATATTGAAATTAGTTGTGATAAAAACCTCTCTCTTGAAGAAGCGCACCAGATTGCTGAAGAGGTGCATGATAATATAGAGGAACACGTAGAAGAAGTTCGCCATGTAATGGTCCACACAAACCCATGTGAAAGTTGATTGGGTAAAATATATCATCAATAGAGAATTCTCTTTTTATTCAAACCAAAGGTTTTTAATAAAAAATTTATGGAGATGAATTTGTAAGATGATAGCTTTACACTATTATATTCTAAAAAAAATGTTCTCTTCATGGTAATTAAAAGAAAGAGAATATCATAAGGTAGTATACTTTTTCTGTGCGTAATCTTAATTACTAGACAAGTAAGTCACACTATAAGTATTACCTTTAAGGTAATTAGATTTTGACAGTGTTGTGGTAGTAGATTATTGTTGTCCCATGGAAGTGTTTTTTTAAATAGATTCATAGAAAAACTCTATATTCATGGTAGTAATAAGAAATACCCACTTTCTCGATTATTCTTTTGGGAGTGTAGCAATTATTAATACGGCTAAGAATACATATGACTTGAGGCGTTAACCTTCCTTGGAAATTTGAAAGGATGGTATAGACTAAAAATAGATATTTTGTGGGTAACAAAGAATATATAGGTTATAGATTGGAAAAATGAAGAAAAGACTATAGGACTCATATATTGAAGATATGAGCAAGCATTACCAATAAAAAGAGACCTTTATTGCACATGTGAAAGAATTAAAACCGGCACTTATTACAGGTCCTAAAGATATTATTAAACATTACTTGGAGTCTGATGGTTGGAATCAAGAAGATGTAGCTGAAATTACTGATGTTTCAGTAAAAACTATACGTATGCTAATTACCCATACTAAAAACATATTTGTTGAGATGGAAAAGATGCTTTCTATTGCTTTTAATACCAATTTAGAGTTTTGGTTAAACCTTGCTCACAAAATTGCCCACATATTACTACATGTAAAAGAGGGAACACCCTGCGTTATTCTCAATATTGTGCAGAAAGGGAGCTGTGAGAGATATCAAAAGCCCTTACTCCTATCATATATTATGACTATCTCGATGTAATAAAACATCCTTTTGAAAAAGTAATGAAGAGAGCTACTATGGAACCAAGATTGACTAAGAGGCAGCATGTAGTACAAATAATTAAGTTTGTTGCTCTTATGCTCTCTGTTTGTACAACTTTAGTGTTAATCGTGAGTTTACCTTTAACTCTTTGGCAAACGAACCTCGAGCAAATCTTCTTGTTGCCATCTATTGTGCAATATTTATCCCTCTTTCTCCATGGTGGGTAGATCTACTGGTTGGTTTAGGTCTACACGAATACCTCGTCCTATTTGGCACAATGGTAGGTAATGTATCACTTGAGTTTATGACATGTCGATTTATTATGTATCATACGAGTATCAACACAAATACATGGGCTATGCATCAAAAGGAGAATTTGCATATCTAAGAGCACCCATTTATTCTTATTAAGTAGAGCCTTTTATCTTTTACATCTTCTCCTCGTTTCTGTTGTAAAGAGCCTGATTAGTTGTAATACTATATACCATAAATGGCCTAATTTCTATTTTGCTTGCTACAACTATAGATTATATGTATGCTCAATAGAGTATGATGCTGCCTAGGAGAAAGTTGTGAATCTGCTACGAAAATTTAAGGAAACATCGCTATCAGTTATCCCCATCATTGTTATTGTAATTTTGTTACAATTAACGATTGCACCTGTTGGATGGGATGAGGTGGCTCGTTTTGCCTTTGGTGGTTTGTTAATAATTATAGGATTGAGTCTCTTCCTCCTTGGCACCGATATCGGAATTATTCCAGTAGGGCAGCGAATAGGATCTGCTCTTATGAATAAACGAAACCTCCCTCTATTGGTGGGGGTAAGTTTTATTATTGGTCTGTTTATTACTATGGCAGAGCCACAGGTTCATGTATTAGCACGTCAGGTTGAATTACTTGCTCCCCATATATCTCGCACAATTCTCACATTCAGCATTGCTTTAGGGATTGGTTTATTCGTAGCCCTTGCATTTGCACGGCTTATCCTCTCTATCTCTTATCGTACTACTTTAATTGTACTATATATCTTTCTTGCTATCCTTGCTCTACTAGCTGATAACTTTTTTTTAGGCATTGCATTTGATGCAGGGGGAGCAACTACAGGACCTTTGACAGTCCCGTTTATTCTTGCTTTGGGGATAGGGGTAGCTGGAGTAAGAAAAAGTGATACGAGTGAACAAGATAGTTTTGGGTATGTAGGGATTGCAGCTATAGGACCTGTTGCTGCTGTTCTCGTGATGGGGATAATTAGTCGCTTTTTGGGGGAATCTCCTGCTAGTACAGTGAGTGTTAGTGAAGCAGCTGTAATTCCTAGCTTCACCCATATTTTAATAGAAACTCTAGTTGATGTTGTTCAAGCCCTCACTCCGTTAGCACTGCTTCTTGTAATATTTCAGTTCACGCTCCTATTCCAACATAAAAGACAGTTAATACGGATGTTTGAAGGGTTAATCTATGCAACTGTTGGATTGATCTTCTTTTTAGTTGGAGTAAATGGCGCTTTTATGCCAGTTGGATCTGAAATAGGGGCATTAATTGGAGATTCCTCAATGAATTGGCTTTTAATCCCTATTGGGTTCTTTTTAGGGGCTGTTGTTGTATTAGCAGAACCAGCGGTTTGGGTCCTTACAGACCAAGTTCGTGAAGTTTCAGGGGGCTCAATTAAGAAATCCCTTGTACTGGTTTTTTTCTCTATGGGAATATCCTTAGCAGTTGGCTTAGCAATGATACGGGTAGTGTTCCACCTTCCCCTCATGTACTTTCTGATTCCTGGGTATGTTATTGCCCTTTTACTCACTTTTTTCACTCCTCCTCTATTTACTTCAATAGCGTTTGATTCAGGTACCGTTGCATCAGGGCCAATGTCGAGTTCATTTTTGCTCGCGTTTACCTTAGGGGCATCATCATCTACCGGAGGGAGTCCTTTTGCTGATGCCTTTGGAATCATGGCACTTATTGCGATGACCCCATTAATCTCACTTCAAATATTGGGCCTTTTGTATGCGAAGAAAAAGGTCATATCTACAGTGAGAAAAGGATAAAGGTGAACATATGAATATTAGATTTGATCCTATGCACACAAGTGGGAAACTGCTCCTAAGTATTGTTCAAGAGGGGATGGGGGAATCTTTAGTTGCAGCAACAAGAGAAGGGGGTGCTCAAGGGAGTACTATTATTTTAGCAGATGGGGTCGCTGAAAGTTCTGTGTTACGACTTTTAGGAATAGGGGATTCGAAAAAGGAGATAGTGTTAACTATTATACCCCTTCCACTAGTAGAGCCCGTAGTGGGTGCCCTAAAGAACTTTAGGCGCAATAAGCGTCTATCTTGTGGTAAGACATTACTTATAGATGTTACACATATTTTGCATCACAACAATGGCAATTCTTCTTTAGGAGAAAAATCAACTCACCCATCTTTTAAAAACGGACACACCCTTGTTACATGTATTGTAAACAAAGGAAGTGCAGAAGATGTGATGGAAGCTGCAAAAAAAGCTGGAGCTACAGGAGGAACTATTCTCCCAGCTCGTGGAACAGGGAAAGAAGAAGATCAAAAGTTTTTTGGTTTTCACCTCGTTCCTGAAAAAGAAATTCTCCTTATAATAGTAGATTCTCACATAGCAATAAGTATTCTTGATGTTATTCGTGATGTTTCCTGCCTTTCAAAACCAGGGTCAGGTATAGCCTTTTGTATAGACGTTGCAAGTCTTGTACACCTTGCTAAAGCGCTACCTGTCACCTAAATTAATGTATATTTTATTCTACCTATCCACTTTGTTTTATCACACCTTTAAAGTGGATAAAAAGATGTATCTATTCTATAAGCAATAATTTGAAAAAGATGTAGGCTCTTTCATAGTGTTATTAAAAAAAATATGTTACCATACCCCTAGTAACTATATATGGAGGTTTATTACATGAAAGCCAAAATTGATAGAGACGCGTGTATCGGATGTGAACTTTGCACCACTATATCTCCTTTAGTATTTGAGATGGATGATGAAGATATTGCAATAGTTATTGCAGATCCTGTTCCTGTTGATGCAGAAGATTCTGCGAAGGAAGCACAGGAGAATTGTCCAACAGATGCAATAAGTATAGAAGAATAATTCCTACACAACATCTCACTTTTTATGAGGATATGTGCTACAATACCTTTATAGTGTAGATATGCTCTTACCTGTAATACATACAATTCATGAGAATATTTTTGTGCTAACAATGGATAGTGTTTTGATAGGTACCATATGCAAAGTGGGATTAAAGAAAATAAACAATAGCTTAAAATAAAGATACTAACGTGAAAAGAAGCAAGAACTAACAAAATAAAGCGCATAGCTGGTTTACACCAGCATAATATGTGACTTAAAAAATAGGAGACATAAACATATGGACAACAAAATGTTTTGCTACCAGTGTCAAGAGACAGCAAAGAATATTGGATGTACAGTAGGCGGTGTGTGTGGTAAAGATGCTGACACTTCGAATATGCAAGATTTACTCATTTGGGTTACCAAAGGATTAAGCCAAGTTACTACAAGACTACGAGCTGAAGGAAAGAGTGTTCCAATTGAAGTGAACCACATGGTTACCTTCAATCTCTTTAGCACAATTACTAATGCCAACTTTGACGAAGATGTTATTGTTGAACGTATTCTTGTTGTAATTTCAACAAAGAAAGAATTGCTTGCAAAGCTTAACAATAAAGAAGGACTTAGTAGTGCTGCCCTTTATGATGAAACAGACACAAGCAAGTTTATGGGTACAGCTAAAGAAGTTGGCGTTCTTAGTGAAGAGAATGAAGATGTGAGAAGCCTTAAAGAACTCATCACATATGGTCTAAAAGGGGTAAGTGCATATAGCAAACATGCGAATGTGTTAATAAAGGATGATGAAGAGCTCGATGTCTTTATTCAGTCTACCTTAGCTGCCTTATTAGAAGAAAAGAGTGTTGATGAACTCATTGCGCTCACTCTTGAAACTGGAAAGTATGGAGTTTCTGGTATGGCACTACTTGATGGAGCAAATACTTCATCTTATGGGGCTCCTGAAATGACCCATGTGAAGTTAGGAGTTGGAACTAATCCTGGTATCTTAATTAGTGGACATGACCTACGTGACCTTGAGATGTTGCTTGAACAAACTCAAGGAACAGGAGTTGATGTGTACACTCACTCAGAGATGCTTCCTGCACACTACTACCCAGCGTTTAAAAAGTACTCAAATTTCTATGGGAACTACGGAAATGCGTGGTGGATGCAAAAAAGTGAGTTTGCCTCTTTTAATGGTCCAATCCTTATGACTACTAACTGTATTGTAGCTCCAGCAGAGTCCTATAAAGATCGAATATATACAACTGGTGCTACAGGGTATCCTGGTGTGAAGCACATTGCTGGTGATATTGGAGATGTGAAAGATTTTTCTGAAATTATTGAACTCGCTAAAACATGTCCTGCTCCTACTGAATTAGAGACGGGGGAGATTGTTGGTGGTTTTGCCCATAATCAAGTATTTGCCCTTGCTGATAAAGTCGTTGATGCTGTAAAAAGTGGAGCAGTAAAACGCTTTATTGTTATGGCAGGATGTGATGGAAGACACAAATCAAGAAATTACTATACGGAGTTTGCAAAAGCTCTTCCCAAAGATACGATTATTCTCACAGCTGGATGTGCAAAGTATAAATACATTAAGCTAAACCTAGGAGATATCGGTGGTATTCCACGAGTTTTAGATGCTGGTCAATGTAATGACTCCTACTCATTAGCACTTATTGCCTTAAAACTAAAAGAGGTATTTGAGTTAGAAGATATTAACGATCTTCCTATCTCTTATAATATTGCATGGTATGAGCAAAAGGCTGTTATTGTATTATTAGCATTACTTTACCTTGGAGTGAAGAATATCCACTTAGGCCCAACTCTCCCTGCTTTCCTTTCACCAAACGTTACAAATGTTCTTGTTGAGAACTTTGGTATTGCAGGTATTTCTTCTGTTGAAGAGGATATGAAAGTTTTAGTTGGTTAATTATTCTTATGCATTATGAGCCTTTTGCGAAGCAAAGGGCTCATCTGTTTATACTCTTTTTTATTTCCCATAATAATTTACATCTTATTATTCTT
>CAYVRR010000021.1:0-29576 GCA_964453215.1 uncultured Spirochaetaceae bacterium
TCCAAAGCCAAACTTTACTCTTTTTGTTAATGTGTTAATGATGAGTCCCTCTCTTGTGGTGTGTACATAATGGAGAAATTGTAATCTGAGTTTGCTCTATTAGCAACAGAAATGGTAATATATAACAAAGGGGAAACTAATGAAGTGATGAGCATAAGGTTTTTGCTATAGAGTAAGTAGCACTTTTTAGACCCTTGCTTATATGAGAATCTGAAGTCTTGTTTTTGTATAGAGTACCATCTCTTTGATTAACTCACATGGAAGAATCTTATCTAGAGGGAATTGTACAGATCCTTTTCCAGTTTTTAGATGAGCTAATTGTTCACTAAACTCATCAATCGTTTCAATTCCAGGATAGAAGCCAACATGGTGTGTGAAGCCTGCTACCATTATTTGCTGATCTCTTTTTCCATTCTCTGTTAATGAAAAAGCAATAATGTTGTAATTAATCATACAAATAGCTTCTGGCACTATATCTGTTATGCATTTCATTAAGAGTGAGAGTATTTCTTGTGTTTTTTGAGGTTGGTCATTCATGTATTGATCTACTGTGTTATATGTTGGCATCTATTACTCCTCTTTTAAAAAGAGTCTTCACTCTTGTTTCTTTTATACATGATGTATCCAGCTATGAATATCAAAAGGTAGCCAATAATACTAAAAAGGTCAGGGAATTCTTCAAAAAGGAATATTCCTAAGATACTTGCTACTATAATCTGGGCATATTGATATATGGAAACATCTCCTGCTTGAGCATATGTATAGGAAATAGTTAATAAAAATTGTGCTCCTGCTGCAAAAGTTCCTGCAGTTAACAGTAGCATAACCTGATTTAAAGTGGGTGCTGTATATTCAATGAAAAGAAATGGGAGGCAGATAATTGTAGAAATGAGGGAGAAGTAAAAGACAATTGTATAGGTGTTCTCTTTATCACCTAGATAACTTACCACTGTGTAGGCTAATCCTGCGACTACCGCAGAAGATACACCTATCAATGCAGGCATTGTAGATGAGAATTGAAATCCAGGTTTGATAATGAGAACAGATCCAAGGAGTGCGATGAAAAGCGAAATTATTTGTATAGGGCGAACCTTATTTTTAAGAAATATTGAAGCAAAAAGAACTACAAAGAAAGGACTTAGTTTGTTGAGCATTGATGAATCTGCTAGTATAAGACGATCTATACTGAAAAAGTATAAGATAATTCCCACCGATCCTATAAGACCTCTCAGAATTAACATGCTTCTATTCTTTCTTTCACCCCATAAAGGTTGCTTTCTATACTTAAGGATAGAGAAAGAGATAACAAGGGCTACTATATTTCGAAAAAAGGCTTTCTCCATGGAAGGGAGATCTCCCGCTAACTTGACAAAAGCAGACATAAAGGCAAAAAGAGAAGCAGATATAATCATAAAAAGAATAGCTTTTGTTTTTTTAGTATGGTGGTCGTACAAAAATCATCTCCTAAAATATTAGTCTTGCTATACTATATAGTTTAGAGCATCTAATACATACCTCCCATAAGAGAGGATACATGAGAAAACTTTGAATTGAAAAAAGTTGTCGTTGTGTTTCTCTCGTGTAGTCGTTTATAATACAAAGTCATTACGCAATGAGGAGCTTTTGGTATGGAAAAAAAGATGCTATATGTCGATATGGATAATGTGCTAGTTAATTTTCCTTCAGCTTTTGAGAAATTAGATTCTGAAATATATGAATTATATAAGGAAAAAGATGAGATTCCTCATATTTTCTCTTTGATGGATCCAGTGGAGGGGGCTGTTGAAGCTTTTCATTTTCTCTCTCTTCATTTTGATACATATATTTTAAGCACAGCTCCATGGAACAATCCATCTGCATGGTCTGATAAATTAGAGTGGGTTAAAAAACATCTTGGTACACCCGCATTCAAACGATTAATACTCTCCCATCATAAAAATCTCAATAGGGGTGATTTCCTTATTGATGATAGAACTCATAATGGAGCTGATAAGTTTGGTGGAGAGCTTATCGTATTTAACCCAAAGGATCTTCGTCCTTGGGATAGTGTTGTTGAGTATCTGACTCAATATATATAGAATTATTATTCAATATTGTAGGAAGTATAAGAGAAATTTGATGTATAACTATTACAATAGACTCTTTACATGCTATGTACACTATTTAAGATGAATTTTTAGAGAAAACAGGATAGTATATTAGATTGATAGTGATGGAGAATATGATAAAAATAGCAATTTGTGATGATGATAAAAACGAACTTAATAGAGCGAGCACTAATTGTTTTGCTTATGCTGCTACGTATCCAGAACAAGATATAAGGATTAGTACGTTTGATCTAGCAAGTGACTTAATAAAATACCTTGAGGTGCACGACAATTTTGATATTTATATTCTAGATATCTACATGCCAAATACTAGTGGCGTTGAGTTAGCTAAGACAATTAGAGAGAGAGATGATGAGAGCGAGATAATCTTTCTTACTTCATCCACAGTTCATGCTATTGAAGCTTTTTCCCTACATGCGGCTCATTATCTTGTGAAACCCTATTCTTTAGAGAAATTTGATAATGCTCTAGCCAAAGCGTTTAAACAGTTAGAAAAAACTAAAAAGGCACAAGTTACTTTAAAATCAATTACTGGCGTTCATAAGGTGTTATTTAGTGATTTTCTCTATGCTGAAACCGAAAAACATCTACAACATATCCACTTGAAGGATGGCACTTCCTTGCGAGTGCGTATGTCTTCCATTGAGTTGTTTGATCGACTTAATCATGAAAAAAGGTTTTATAAATGTGGAAGCACGTATATCCTTAATCTTGGCAAGATAAAAGAGATAACACCTAAACTAATACTATTTGATAATCAACAACATATTTTTACCCAGAGACGACATTACAAACATCTTATAGATACGTATACTCGATACTCTTTAGAGAGAGGGGAATGATAAATTATTATGTTTTGGTAACGCCACTAATTACCCTCCTATTATCCCTAATAATTATGTTTGATATAGCTACGTTTCGTTTTTCTAGGAAAAAGATGGTAATTATTACGTCGATTGAATTAGTAGCATTATTTGTGTTAAACGGTGGAGTAATCGCCTTTGCAGGGCTTCAAGTATATGCTGCATGGTATGTTCTCATTATAGTCATACCTCCCTTTACGATATTTTTCTTTACAAGTATATATCGAGATGCTCGAGATATATTCACTATTTTATTAATAATATTTATTAGTTTTTTTACCACCATTCCAGCTCTTTGGTTTGCTTTTTCTATGTCAAATCAGTACTTGTCTTATAATATTGCAAGAGTAGTAATTTTCTTTCTAGTATTTTTTATTATTCATAAGTTTTTTAGAAAGCCGTATATGTTGTTGCAAAGTGAAGTTGTCAAAGGATGGGGGGTGTTTTCTTTCTTGCCTTTGATTGGTTCAGGGGTTCTCTATTATGAATTTTTACAATACAGCATGAAAGGTGATTTTGTTGATTCTCTTTCTATAATCTCTATCACAGTATTAATGATGATTTTTGTATTTGTGATGATTTTGTATATGTTTAAGCAACTTCATGAAAAATATATGATACAAGAGCAGCAAAGGATACTACAACTTCAAAATAAAGCACAGTTAGATCAGTTTACTCTCTTTAAGGAAGATTCAGAGAAATCAAATCGTAGGTGGCACGATTTGCGCCATAACACACAGGGGATAATTGAAATTCTGGAACAAGGGGATGCAGATAAGGCTATTATGTATTTAAAAGAGTCTATGGAAATGAGGAATATTCCTCATTTTACATATTGTGCGCACCCTGCGGTGAACAGTATTCTTTGCCTATGGGCAGAGCGTTGTATGCAAGAGAATATCTTATTTGAGGTGATGACAACTTTTCCAGAAATATTAGAAATTGAACCAATGGAATTGTCAGCACTATTCTCTAATGCAATAGAAAATGGGTACAATTCTTGCTTAGATTTGCCAAAAGATAGTAATAGGTATATTAAAGTGGAAGCTCAATATAATGGTAAGAGGTTGGCAGTGGGAGTTACCAATACATGTGTTAATGATGTGATTTTTGAAGGGGGAATGCCTGTTTCTCAAAGGGAGGGGGGAGGTATTGGTACACGGAGCATGGTATATACTATTAAGCGTTTTCAAGGAGCATATACTTTTGAGGCACACGATGGGTTATTCTTTACAAGATTTGTCCTTAATGTGTAAAATGAGCAGCTTATTAAAGCTGCTCCCTATACCAATGATGCATAAAAAATAACGAAATTAATGTATGCAACTTTCTTAATATTACGTAATACTTGCTGCGTATATTCCCTTAATTGATTCACTCATCATGCTATTAAATTCGTCATCACTCTGCTTTACATTCAAGTCTTGAGCGAGAGCTCTTGAGAAGCTTGCAATGAGACCATTGTTTTTTGCTAATAATGCGTTTGCTTCATCTCTACTATACCCACCTGAGAGGGCTACAATTCGAACAATATGTTCGTCCTTCATTATATCACTATAGAAGTTGGGTATAGTTGGAATAGTGAGTTTAAGCATTATTTTATCTTCAGTATGTAGATGAGCAAGTTGTTTTACTATCTCCTCTTTAAGAATCTGTTCACTCTTTTCCTTATCTTTACTGTGGATATCTACTTCTGGTTCAATGATAGGCACTAAACCCATGTTTAAGATTATTTTACCTATCTCAAACTGTTGTTCTACAACTCTTTTAATTCCCTCTTTGTTTGCACTTTTAATAACTGATCGCATCTTTGTTCCAAAGATTCCCATTTTTACAGCACGCTGTAGCAATTGATCTAAGTGTGGAATTGGTTTCATTATTTGAACCCCATCAGAAAGGTCAGCGAGGCCTTTGTCTATTTTTAAAAATGGTATGATGTGTTTCTTTTCCCATAGATATGTTGATGTAGGAACTGTATCTATCAATCTGTCCATTGTGTGTTCAAATAAAATAGTTCCAAGAATATACTCACTAGAAAAAGAGGGGCTTGTAATAATCCTTGTTCTCATTTTGTGAACAGCTTCAAACATCTCTTTGTCATTCGAGTAGGCATCTTTTGTAACACCATATTGTAATAAAGCCTTAGGGGTACTTCCTCCACTTTGATCAAGTGCTGCAATGAACCCCTTTCCTGTTTTCATCCTATCTAGTTGCTCTTGATTCATAATCTATATCTCCTTTACTTAAAAGTTTTTAGTATCTGTTTATATAGAGTTAAGATAATCATAAAATTGTTGTAAAACACGTGGTGGTTATAGGTGATGGTTTTTATTTCAGCTCATCTTTTCCACTATATATTTGAGTTGTATTGATAACAAGGGCACCGAGTCCTGGGTGTTTAGTGGGATTCCAACTTTTCATCCAGGTGTAAATATCTCCACTTGTGTGATACTCAATTTCCCCTTTTATTTGATAAGACTTTCCACTAGTAGTAATAAAGAGAACAGATGCTTTACTTTTTGTTTCTATGTTTTGTTTAGTCTTGTAAAAGTAATTGTCTGCGATGACAATGCGTGAGTCATCACTAAGTTCTACGCATGTGGCATAAATGCTGTTAGGCATACCATTATTGTCTACAGTGGTTAGTACGATAGCGCCATCTCTTTGTTCCCAAGCTTTTTTTAATACTTCATTACTCATGTTGTTTTCCTTATTATGAAAGTTATTTGTGTATCTATTGTAGCATAGTACGGATGCACATACTTTTAAAGAATATTTATTCTATGTTGTCGATGTACATCTTTTTCACTGCAATATTTTCTAAGTGAGAATTCGTTTTAAAGCATCTTTAATTTCATCTTCAAAATACGTAGTATGTAAAAAATCATGTGTCGTGTTAGGGAGTAACGCGCGCATATCTTTTGAAAGAACATAATTCCTTAATTTATTTTCTCTTTTAATTCCCACCATTTTTGCGATGAGGCTTATGATGTTTGTTGTAGTATATAGGTGTTTTTCTTCGTGCAAAAAGAAATGTAATTCACAGAAGTGACACACTGCAACAACCTGTTGAGCATTAGTTTGTTCTATTTCATCTATCCTATCATGCAGGAGTTTATTAAATATTGTGGGTATGTTCACTGAGGTGTTACTTCCACAGCAGTGAGTATTTTTTCCATGATGTTTCATTTCTATTAATTCAAGGGTTGGTATTTTTTGTAATAACTTTCGTGGAGCATCATTATCTACTCCTGTAAAAGATGCCTTACAAGCTTCATGAAGAGTTATTTTCATTTTCTCACCCACAAAAGATAATGAGTCAAAGTTATCTAATATATATTCATGTACTGACATGATTTTTATATCTTTATAGTGTGACCCATCAATGTAATGAGTGAGGCGACAGTGGCACGTTGAACACCATAAAAGTAACACCTTTGGTTGATACTCTTCAATAGCTGTAAAGAGACTATTTGTGAGAGTTATCCCCATTTCCATTTCGCCACTTCCATAGCATCTGTCTCCACAGCAATGTTCAATTCCAGGCATGAACGAGTACTCTTTTCCTATTTTATCAAGAATATCTAGGGTATTAAGTATCTTCTCTGGTTGAATATAGACATTGCATCCTGGGAAAAATAGTATTTGAGCTTTTTTATTGATAGGAGTTGTAATTCTCTTATACTCATCAATACTCGTTTGTGTTCGTGATAATATCTTATGATCTTTATAGACATCTTGATGCAATTGAGATGAATCCTTTAGTTTTGTATATTCACTAAAAATAATTTCATTCACTAGCATAGGATTCAATTCTTTAGGACAGGTATTAATGGTACATTTAAAACATTTTTGGCACGAGTAAGCTCGTGTGTAGACGATGTTGTTTTGTTTGCCATCATTCATATATTTGAATAGAGATTGTTGAATGGTTCTAGAAGAGATGTTGCTTATTTCAGTCTCTTTGATAACAGGACACATAGCTGCACAGCGTCCACATTGTGTGCAATTTTCTAAAAAATGCTTTTTGTAGGAGGCAAAAAAATCTAATTTCATTAAAACACTCTACCACACATAGATAGAGCAGACCAAGAGGAAAATGTACTCCTTTAGATGTAGAACTTTTTTTACATCTATTGGTATCTGTATATGAATTTGTTGGGGGAGGGCTACCTCTAGTTGTTATGCAGGAATGATTACACTCCTGCATAAAGAAAGCTATGGTAAGAAATATTTTTTTTATAATTCTTCTTTGACAAAATGGTAAAAGGTTTTTACATGCACTCCAGTTGCCCCTTTAGGAAGATATCGAGATGGTTTATCTAGATAGGCAGTGCCGGCAATATCTAGATGGACAAATGGTGTTCCATTCACAAACTCTTCTAAAAATAGACCAGCTGTTATTGCTCCAGCATCTCTACCAGGAGCATTTTTCAAATCAGCAAAATCTCCTTTTAATAATTTTTTATAATCAGGTCCTGAAGGCAATTGCCAAATTGGCTCACCTGCTACTGATGAACTTTTCTTTAAAGCACTCATCAATTCATCATTATTGGTAACGGCTCCTGAATGAGAACTCCCTAAGGCAACAACACAAGCTCCTGTAAGGGTCGCGACATCAATAATTTTATCTGCTTTTACAACTGTTGCAGCATAATATAATGCATCAGCTAACGTTAATCTTCCTTCAGCATCGGTGTTATTGATTTCTATAGTTTTTCCTGCCATTGATCCAATGATGTCACCAGGTTTATACGCACTTCCAGATATTAAGTTTTCACAAGCGGCTACGATACCAACAACGCATTTTTTTAATTTAGACTTTGCAATACTCATCATAGTACCAATTACTGTTGCAGAGCCTGCCATATCACAAAACATTGTCTCCATACTGTTACTTGGTTTAAGGGAGTAGCCTCCACTGTCGTAGGTAATTCCTTTTCCAACAAGGGCTAATTTTTCACCCTTTTCTCCATTTCCATTATAGCTCATGACGATGAACCTTGGCTCTTTATCTGATCCTTTAGCTACAGATAGAAAGGAGTCCATGTGGAGCTCTTTAATTCTTTTTTCATCAAAGATCTCCACGTTCACACCAAGAGGTTCTAAGTTTTCTTTAGCAATTTGTGCAAGAACTTCTGGATACATATCTATTGCTCTTTCATTTACTAAGTCTCTTGCAAAAAAGATTCCATCAATTATATTCTCTGTCTCTTTTATGAGAGATTCAGCTGCCTCTTTTTGGCTATTATCAACTTCTAGGTAGACATTTTTTAGACTCTTTATCACCTTTTTCACTTTTAGGTGCTTTTCAAATGCATACTCTGATTGTAATAGTCCCTCTACTAAAGATTGAATAACTGTATCGAAAGAGATTTCATTAAGAATAGGAACTCTACACCCAACATTCTCAACTTTGTGCTTCATTAACTCTTTTCCTGCTTGAAAAAAGGCTTCTCTTAGAGAATCAGCATGTATATCTTTTTCTTTTCCTAATCCAACATACAGGGTATGGGTGTCTAACATTGACACATCAAAATAAACTTCTCCCAACTCAGCTTTAAAAAGTTCTTTCGCTTTAAGGTATGAATAGAGTTTTTGTCCTGTAGGGATGATATCTTCCCCCTCTTTTACTAAAACAATTTCTACTTCTCCACCTTTTTCACATATAAACTGCATACAAACTCCTCACCATTAGATAATTCAAGTATTTCTATCATACAATATAAGAATTTTATAGGCAAAGCAACATCAATAAGATTTTTAAATTAGGTATTATTTGTTGGAGAGTTGAAAATAAAAATATCCTGTAAAGAAATAACTCCTTACAGGATTAATCGGGCTAGGCGGATTTGAACCGCCGACCCCATGTCCCCCAGACATGTACGCTAAACCCCTGCGCTATAGCCCGTGCTCTAGGTACGTTAAAATATTAGGTAAGTTAAGTCAATATAGATATGTTTTTTTACATGATTCTATGAAAGAAATAGGTAATGAATACGATAAGAATTTCCTTGATACACAACTCATGTGCTCTTTTATTAGGGTATGAGTGACTAACTATGAAAGAAATGTCTTATATATGTTAAGAATGGGTGAAATATCTTATTGGGGTAATTCGTATAGAATTATTGTAATATGACATAAGGTGATGAGTCGATATGTAGCGAATAGAGTATGATTATTCTCTATTACTCAATTATATGAGTAGTTCTATTTTATTTATAATTAATAAAGTGCATACAATTGACATAAGTAGGGACTTATCTTATTATAAATATGAATTTACTGAATTGCATGATTACGTTATGATGATAAGATATAGGGATAGTATTGTATCTCGAAACTTTAAAGATAAATGAGGTGTTACATGAAACTGAACACGAATGTAAGGAAAAGAAATTTGCGAATAGACACTTCAGGTGCCAATATTCTATCGATGAAAAAGGTAGGGATAGTGATTTGTGTGTTGCTGATGGTTGGACTTTTTTCACCTCTTTTTGCATTCCAATTCTCCCCCTTAGAGCAAAGTTTTTCACCAACTGGCGCCGATAGTACAAAAACATATACAATTGTAAATGACTCTGGCGATAGTATTGCTGTTTCAATTTCGGCACTAACTAGGGATCTCTCTAAAAGTGGAGAAGAGCTTAATGAGAGTGCAGCAGCTTATTTTTCAATTGTACCAAGTAAAGTTATATTAAAACCTCAAAGTTCTCAAATTGTTCGTGTTCAATATAGAGGACCAAGAACTATCCCAACAGAACTTGCTTTTAGATTACGAGCTGAGCAGATTCCTTACACCAAAGGGAGAGCTACAGAGAATAAGAGCATGTTTAACTTTTTGTATGTATATACAACAAGTCTATATATTACCCCCAATCGGATAAGCCCTAAAGTAGATGCTATCTCTGCAGTACCAACTAAAACAAGTGATGGAAGAGAAGTACTCACCCTCACTATAGCAAACTCAGGGACGATTCACCAAATTTTAAAAGATGTGAGAGTAGAAGTAATTCACAACCAAACAAGAGCATCAGTTATATATGAAGGTGAAGCACTTAGTTTTGTAAATGGATTAAATTTGTTAGCAGGAAAAACTGTGCAAGTACAAGTTGCCTGGCCAACTGATTTTTCTTTCCCTACATCTACGGCAAATATAGGCTCTCTATTAACACCAAAAATTACATATGAGAGTACTATCACGCAATAAGGTTTTTGTATGATTGATAATAAGAGAAGAGTAGTAGCAGTTTTATTGGTTCTATTAATATATTCACTCATTCTTCTCTTATTCAGTAGCTATTTCACCCCCAAGATGGAATTGGCTCTTCAAGAAGATAAAACCACAAGCACAACTTTAGATGATGGTGAGGTTTTTGAACAAGAACTCACTCTTACAGATGAGCCTGTTATAGAAATTCCAGTACAGACCACAAAAGAAGACTCATCTATTGAGCGTGATCTTGAAGGAATAGATCAAGAGAGAGCTTCAATAGAAGATGTTGGAGATCAGAAAGAGCTTCAATTATCTCAAGGTGAAGATGAAATTCCCACTGAAGTAGCACAAGAGAGCGTAGTTTCATCTCCCACTAGTATTGATGAGGCTACACCTTTTGTTATGATTGAAGAATTTCCAGATGAGACTGAATTCCTTGCAGAAAGTAGAGAGTTTGAAGAAGATCCTTTTTTTATGGAAGAGGAAGAGTTTTTCTTTGCTGAAGAGGATGATGATGATTTTTGGGCTGATTTCTATGTTGCGGGAGAAGAAGACCCCACTTTGTTTGAAGGAGGAGCCTATTATGTTCCTCTTTATGTAAATGATGAGTATGCAACAGATATCACAGTGTTCTTTGAAGAAGAGGAGTTGTTTATAGACCTTGCTGAACTTGAAGAAATAGTGGCTTCGTCTTTAATACCTAAAGTAAAGAAAGCGCTGTTTGATACTGAGGATGAGTCAATTTCCCTTCAAACACTCAATGATTTAGGGATTGATGGGTATTATGATTATCAGAAGTTTGAGCTTTATATATATTTTCCCACATGGATGCTTCCAAAAAGAGTCTTAAGCATTAATAGAACTGGATTAACTCGCTACAGCATGTATCAAATGAGTGGCACTACTACCCTTGTAAGACCCATATTTAGCATGCACTCCAATCTCTCCATCTACTCATCTATTTCTTGGGATACCACAAGAGACTTTGCCATAAACTGGCCATCTCTATTTACTCTTCAGTCCCAGTCTTCATTTAACCTTTTTGATGTTGCCTTTGATTTCTCTTTTCTTATTCATCCAGGAAGAGGATACTCCTCTTTTACAGACTCTTGGTCGTCTAATATAGATGATTATATCACTTTCAATGGGATACAAGGTTTTTATGATATTACTGATAAATCGATCCGAATTAAATTTGGAAATGTGAATGACTATCTAGGACTCTCAAAGGAGCGTATCGGGATAGGTGTTGAAAAACGGTACAATTATGGGGATGTAAAACCTAAGAATCACCAATACAATACTGAAGTTACCCTTGAAGAAGCGAGTGTGGTAGAAGTATTTATTAATGAAAAGAGTGTGTATCGAAGGGAGCTCCTTCCAGGAATTTATGAGCTTAAAGATTTTGCTTTTGATCAAGGCGTCAATAATGGACGAATTGAGATTACACCTTTAGATAATCCTGATGGAAAGAGAGAAGTAATTTTTGATATAGATTATGACTCTCGATTAATGGCAAAAGGGGATCGACTCTATGCAGTTGGTGTTTCCACTCCAATTAGCAATCCTTTAAAGCCTTCATTTAGAATATCTCAAAACTCAGGTATTTCCCACGAGTTTACTGCAAGCTATGATTTAAATACCAATTTAACAGCTTTTACACTTGGGATAAATCTTATCTATGCTACCCCTATTGGAACTCTTGCTGGAAATATTGATATGAGTTTAAATGAGCCTCTTGGCTTTGGTTATGCATTTAGTTCAGGGTATTCATTCCCTAATAAAAAAGAAAATCCATTTATTGGAAACTTCTCATTCTCGTTCTCTTTCTCTTCAGCATCATTTACTCAATCAATTAATTCTTTTTCAGGTTCTCCTGGAGCCTCTTTAGATGGAACTTTTGGTTTCTCTGGTAGAATAGGAGATTTTTTCCGTTACACACTCTCAACAGGTCTTGGCTGGCTCACTCACCTTAGTGACATCTCTTTAAGATCCTCACTCTCAATGGGGCTAAGCTTAATTCCAAACCTCTCTATTACTGGCTCTTTAAATGTGAGCAAACAACCGGGTGTGAATGCGAATCTTACCTATCAAATGGGGGGGAATTACACCTTTAATAAGAATCTTACAGTCTCAGCATCTAGTGACCTTAAAACAAATACCTATATAAGTGGATCATTTAAACCTTTTAATTCTGAAAAAGATAATATTCGATTTAACGTAAGTGGATTGAAATTTAGTGATCTGTTAGACCATCAAGGTGGACTCTACTACTCTCATGTAGGAAGAGCCTATTCTTTAGCTATCAGTCAACAATATTCAAGTAGGTTTACCCGGTTCTCTACTTCACTCTCCCTTGCAACAGCAATTGCCTATGCAGATGGACTTTTTGGTATTGCGAGAAATATAGGAGATAACTTTTTATTAGTAAGACCAAAAGGGGCAATGAAGAATCAAAAGATTGCAGTAACTAGGACGATGACCACAGATCCAGAAAGACTCTCTTCCCTATTTGGAACGAGTATCTACACAAGCCTCTCATCTCACAGTGAAAACAACCTCGTAGTGTATGGAATAGGGGATGAATTATTAAGTTCATCTGAATCATTTATATTTAACCTCTCTCCAAAACCACGACAAGGGTTTGCTGTAAGAGTCTCTTCTGAGCTTGCCTTCTCTGTTGTTGGAAATATATTAAAATCTCCAAGTAGTGCCTATGAAAGTTATAGTGCAGAACTTGTGAAAGTTGTAACTGAAGCAGATGGAGAGGAGACCTTTGTTGTTGATGAAACACTCTATTTGTTTACAGATGAAAATGGGTTTTATTTTATTAGTGGGCTAAGTGAAGGAGAATATCAGTTTAGTATCTTCTTACCAGGAACATTAGAAGAAGATCCTCCTATCGATATTCGTTTCACAATTCGACCAGAGGATGAAGAGGAGAATCTTGTCTATGTATTAGATACCTTTATTGCTAGTGAAGTACAACAAGTGTTAGACCAAGAAGCATTTGAAATACTCCTTGGCAATAGTGTAGAAGATCCTCTACTTGGTTTTGATGGGATATATAGGATAGATATAATTGATAGTATGAGTGAAAATGAGTTCTGGGATTCATATTATCCAAAGAGACTTGTACTTGAATCAATTACAGTTGATAAGGATGCTTCATCAGATGCAATTATTCAAATTGTGAACCAAGCTCAAAGTAAAGAGAATTCTGCACTCACTGTTATGATAAACAGCGACCTACAGAGGGTAAGAACCCTTACAAGATTGAGAGAAGTAGTTAAACCATTTATTGATGCCACAAAGCCAAAACAATTTGAAATTACAGGGAATATCCTTAAACCTGTGATATAACTCATCAAGAAATTTTCCAAGCTATTCATGTAAGATCTCCTTATTGCATGCTCTTTGTTTTAAGAATGAAAAAATGTATCTCTTTTCTCAACTAATATAGTCAAGTGTCATCAAGAAAGATGAAAGTGAACAGATGTAGCTTGCTTTATCCTTTGATTATCTCTACAATAGGGACATGTCAACTCATATTTTAGATGAAATTTTTACATATGAAAATCAAGCTCAAGATATTGTAAATGAGGCAAAAAAAGTAAGCCAAGAGCTTTTAACTCATGCTAGGGCTACTGGGGAAAGAGAGCTTAGTGAGGCACTTATCCTTATGCGAAAAAATAGGGAACAAGCTGTTGAAAAAGCTCAACAAGAGTCCCAAGAGAGAGTCGCATCAATTGAAAAAGCTCTACATGAAAAAAGTAGTAGCGATGAAGAAATTCGCACTAAGGCGAAAGATGTTGCGCATGAAATGGTCTCCCTTATATTAAGAACAAACTTGGGAGAGGATTAAGTGAACCTTACTTCACCAATAGCAAGATATGCATATGTAAGTGCAAAGTTAAGAAGTAAAGTTGGCAACATGTTAACAAATGAGCACATAGAGACTCTTTTAAGAAGTAAGAGTGTTGAGCAAGCACTTCATCATCTCGAGCGTACTGTCTATAAACCTCTGATTGAGCTTTATCAAGTAAATGGAGATGTCCAAATTCTTGAAGCCTATTTATTTAAAAAACATGTTCACATGTATAAGAGTGTTGCTAAGCTTTTTGATTCAACTTATGCAACCTATATAGAAGCGATGAGTCGTAAAGCTGAAGTTGAAAACCTTAAAGGGATGATTCGTCTCTATTTTAGTAATCAGATAAAAAAGCAAAATATTGATTATCGACTTTCATACCTCTATCATGAGAGAATTGTTGATGAAATAGATTATTTAAAAATAGCGAACGCATCCTCATTTGATGTTGTCCTTGAAGCTTTGAAAGAGAGTATATATTACGATGCATTACTCTCATGTAGTGATGAAGTATTAGCAAAAGAGGGGCTTTTCGCCCTTGAAGTTGCACTTGATCAAACGTGGACAGCAAACCTGAGAAATCATATTAAACCTTTAGCAAAACCTGACCGTGTTGTTGTTGAACATGTCCTTTCAAGTGATGCTGATTTAAAGAACATCATCAACTTGTTTAGATATTCTCATCTATACCACCTTGAAAATGATCAACTTGAAACAATAATGATTAAAAATGGGACTCTTATTGATTCTCCTCAATATATTGCTTTTTTAAAGAGTGATCCTCAAAAAAGATCTATTGAGATGCTTTTAGAAAAGAAATATAAAACGTTGTTACGCTTAATAAAAGATAATGATCATCTTTCCATCAAAGAGCAAATACTCATTGTAGAAAAATATTTATTTAGTCTAAGGAGAGAAGAGTTTCAAACTCTTTTAAGGGGAAATCCTTTCTCTATTGGAATTGTACTAAGCTACTTCTTCTTAGAAGAGAGACAAGACCACCTTGTGAGGTCTATCATAAATGGAGTACATTATAATCTAGATGCTTCTACAATAAGGGAGTTCGTAGTATGAGTGTATTTACCCTAGAGATGAAACTTCTCACAGCCATTGTATTAGAGGAGTATGCTGATGAAGTAAAGAAAGAGTTACTTCGTTTGGGGCTTCTCGACTTTATTGAAGTTGGAACTCTTTCAAAAGAGGTGAGTCATCGCTTACAGCACGACAAGAGTGAGAGGGATGAAAGAGTCTATGATGTAATTCATCAAGTAGAATCACTCTATCGTCAAGTGAATAAACCAGTTCCACACTTAACCAAAGATGATGTGCAACAGGGTGATAGTGTAGATATCCCATCTGCAATAAAGTTATTAGGTGCTATCCAAAAAACTCACTCTCACTTAAGAGAGAAACAAAAAAATAACAATCAAGAGTTGCACCGATATGAAGAGATGGCTCGCTATATTAAAGAGAAGAAGTTACATTATCTCGATTTTCATGTAGGAAAACTTCAACAACTTGAAGTAGATACATTGACTCATCGACTTACTAATAACGCATCTATCTTATTCCCCCTTGAAAAAAAAGATACATATCTTTTGTGCACCTTTAATAGGGACCGAACAACGATAGAAGAGCATCTTGAAGCAATTAACTTTAGAGAAGATATTTCAACATACTCGATTCAGGAGATGGTAGAGATAACCTCTTTAGCCCTTACAGATCTTATCGATAAGAAAAAGAGGGAGAATGCTTCTCTCATTAAATCAATTAATGATTCTATTCTAGGGCATATGGATGAGCTAGAGCCCCTCTATAAACAGCTACGACTTTATGAACTTCTTGGAGAAATTTCATCCCACTTTTCCCATACGAGAAACACTACGATCTTTTCAGGGTGGGTTCCAGTTGATAAAGCCCCCTTAGTTCAAAAGCAGATAGAATATGTGAGTAAGAATAAATGTGTCATAGAATTTAGTTCTCAAAAAACAATGAACCGAAAAGATATTCCTGTCTCTATTGAAAACTCCCCTGTACTTGCCCCTTTCCAAAAGATTGTAAATAATTATTCAACTTTAGAGTATGGATCTGTTAACCCCACTATCTTTGTTGCAATAAGTTATCTTGCAATGTTTGGGCTGATGTTTGCAGATGCAGGTCAAGGTTTAGTTCTCCTCTTACTTGGTTTAAGTGGGCTGTATAGAGAGAAGAAGGGGATGAGGGAGGGCTCTTTACTCAATTTTTCCCTATTGAGACTAATGATCTATTTGGGGGGAGCTTCGATGGTAGGTGGTGTTCTTTTTGGCTCCTACTTTGGGTTTGCCCTTTTTCCTCCACTTTGGTTTAACTACCATATGGCAGTATTTAGTCATGGGGGAACAGCTCGAGATGTCTATTCTATATTAGGGATCACCATCTACTTTGGAATAATCATCATTTATATGGGACTTATTATAAATTGGATTAACCTCATTAGAAAGGGTGAGTATATGAGTCTCATCTTTAGTAAAAATGGTATATTAGGTGCCTATCTATTTACGATGGGAGTATATGTGGGGCAGCAGTTTGTCTCATCTAATTATACTTCATTCCCTAGTAATCCATTTATCCTCTACTCGATAGGAGTTGCTACTATTCTTCTTTTCTTTAGAGTGCCTGTTGAACATATTCTTTTAAAGAAAGAGGGAAAAGGGGGAGGGGAAGGAAATCTCATCATAGACTCATTTATGGAGTGGATAGTTATTATATTAGAGATCTTTTCTGGGTATTTAGCGAATACCCTCTCATTTATGAGGGTTGCAGGACTTGGAATAGCCCACGTTGCCCTGATGAGTGCTTTTAGTGAAATGTCAGATCTTACAGATATTTTTATTGCAAAATTGCTTATCTTAATTGCAGGAAATGCATTAGTAATAGCCTTAGAGGGTCTTAGTGCTGGCATTCAATCTCTACGTCTCAATTATTATGAATTTTTCACCAAATTTTTTGTTGGAGATGGGAAAGAGTATAACCCCCTCTCTTTACAATCTAAAAGTGGTGAGTAATATTTTTTTAAAAGAACACACACGTGTTAGGAGGAATTTTTATGAATGGGTATACATTTAAAAAAAGAGTGCGAATCTCTTTAGTGGTGACAGTTTTCATCTTACTACTCTCTAGTTTTGTTTTTGCAACACCACTACATGCTGCAGAAGCTGAAACAGCAGTTGAAGGTACTTCATCTTCTACTCTTATGTGGATAGTAATTTCAGCAGCAGTTGCCTTTAGTTTTGGTGCTATTGCCGCAGGATATGCAATTAGTCATGTTGGAGCTGCTGCGATGGGAGCTATGAGTGAAAAACCTGAAATAGGGGCTCAAGCACTTATCTTTATTGCATTAGCTGAAGGACTTGTTGTATTTGGATTTATTACTGCCCTCATGATTCTCGGTAAAGCTTAAATAATATGCGTTATTTTGTCATTGGTGATGAAGATACTGTATTAGGATTTTCTCTTTCTGGCACTCCTGGTATTGTTGCGACGAATGAAAAGAGTGCACTTGAAGCCTTGAAAGTTGCCCTTGAAGATAAAAACAATGCAATTATTATTATCACAATTGATGTAGCAGATCTCATACGAAAAGAGGTTGATCGCTATATATTTAGTGAGACTTTTCCTCTTATTGTTGAAATTCCAAATCGTGCAACGGGTGGAAAATCAAGAGATTTAAGAAAGTTAGTAAATGATGCAATAGGAGTGAAGCTATGAAGACCCATTCCCCTCTCTATGATGGAATTTTAATGAGTGCAAGATCTGAAGCAGATGAAATTCTCAAACAAGGAGAGAAATCAGCTTTTGAGATAAAGAAAAGTTATGAGAAGAAAATAGCTGATGCAAAAGAGCATGAACAGATTCTACTCCATAAAAAGTTAGAAGAAATTGTTCATACAGAAGAGAATCTCATTAAGAATATGGAGAGAAGTGTAGTTGGGAACCTCATTAAAGAGCTAAGAAAACATGCTCAAAAAGCTCTTAATATTGAAATGGCCTCTATCGTTGATACAAAAGAGTATAAAAAGGCCCTTGTTGAATGGATCGCAGAGGGGGCAATTGCATTAGAAGCTAAGAGTGTACAAGTTGCAACATCATCGAAAGAGACAATTAGTGATGAGATGCTTACAAAAGCTGCAATTATTGTTAAAAAAGTTGTTTCTAGAGAGGTAGAGATTACAAGAAATCCAACTCCTTTAAGCACACAAGGAGTGGTGGTAAGCACCGTAGATGGGAAGATAGCCTACAATAATAGTGTGCATGTGAGATTTATGAGATTACGATCAGAATTTGAACGTGTATTAGAGGGAGCAGTATGAGTGATAAAATAATTGGACAGATAGGGAGAGTAAATGGCCCTGTTATCCAAGTAAAAGGGATAAAATCTGCCTCTATGATGGAACTTGTGTATGTGGGAGAACAGAGGCTCATTGGAGAACTGGTAAAACTCGATGGATTTAGCGCTACAGTTCAAGTATATGAAGATACAACAGGATTAACTCCAGGTGAGAATGTATATGGCTCATCCCTTCCTTTATCTGTTGAACTAGGACCTGGACTTATTGGGTCAATCTATGATGGGATTCAAAGACCTCTCACACGATTAAGAGATATTTCTGGAGATACTATTGAACGGGGAATTGTTTCTCCTGCACTTCTTAGAGATAAGAAATGGCATTTTGTACCAACACTCACAAAAGGTGATGAAGTACATACTGGGCAAGAGCTTGGGAGTGTACAAGAGACAAGTCATGTGAGTCATAAAATTCTTGTTCCTATTTCAATAGCAACTTCAAAAGAGATCTTCACTGTTACCTCCATTGCCAAAGAGGGGGAGTATTCTGTTGAAGATGAGATTGCGACACTCCTTGATGAAGAGGGTGTTTCTCACTCTATTACAATGATGCACAAATGGTCTATTAGAAAACCTCGCCCGGTGAAGATGAGGCAACCCTTATCAGTTCCACTTATTACAGGTCAGCGTGTTATTGATATGCTCTTTCCCTTAGCAAAGGGGGGCACTGTTGCGATCCCTGGTGGATTTGGAACAGGGAAAACAATGACTCAACACGCTATAGCGAGATGGTGTGATGCAGATATTATTGTCTATATTGGCTGTGGAGAGCGGGGCAATGAGATGACCGATGTGTTAAGAGAGTTTCCACAATTGGTTGACCCTCATACAGGGAAATCACTTATGGAAAGGACTATTCTTATCGCAAACACCTCTAATATGCCAGTAAGTGCAAGAGAAGCGAGCATCTACACAGGAGTTACATTAGCTGAGTATTACAGGGACATGGGCTACCATGTAGCAATCATGGCAGATAGTACGAGTAGGTGGGCAGAAGCACTTAGGGAATTAAGTGGAAGAATGGAAGAGATGCCAGCAGAAGAGGGCTTTCCTGCCTACCTTCCTACCCGGATTGCAGAGTTTTATGAACGAGCTGGTAGAATGAGAACACTCAATGATGAAGAGGGCTCTGTTACAATTATTGGAGCTGTCTCTCCACCAGGGGGGGATTTCTCTGAACCCGTCACTCAACACACAAAAAGGTTTGTTCGTTGTTTTTGGGGGTTAGACCGCTCACTCGCCTCTGCCCGCCACTATCCAGCAATTAGTTGGCTAGAATCCTACAGTGAATATGTAGATGATGTGGCTCCATGGTGGGGACAAAAAGGGGATGGAAATTGGAAGCAACAACGCCTTGAAATCATGGACTTACTTCAAAGAGAAGTTAGACTTCAACAAATTGTGAAACTTGTTGGGCCAGATGCCCTTCCAGATAGTCAAAACTTTATCCTTGAAGTGTGTAATATGTTTAAAACAGCTTTTTTACAACAAAATGCATTTGATGATAATGATCGCTACAGTACCGTTGAAAAACAGCTCGGTATGCTCCAAGTCATCCTCGCATATTGGAACCTTGGTTCTGCGGCTATTAGTAAAGGGCTTCCTATCGTACGTATTAAAAGGATGAAGGTAGTAAGTGAGATTTCTAGAATGCGCTTACATGTCTCAAATGAGAATCTCGAAGAGCTAGATAAAATTATTGTTCGCTTAGAGAGACAAATTAGTCGACTTGGAGAGATGTATGAAACATAATATTGAGATGAATAGTATAGAAAGAGAGCTCTTAAAAGGGAGAGAGTATATTGGTGCTTCAAAGATTGAAGGGCCATTAGTATATATGAGAAATACTCACCCTGTCGGATTTGGAGAACTTGTTGAAGTTGTAGATGCACAAGGGGAGCAAAGAACTGGTCAAGTACTCGACACAAGTGATGATGTTGTAATTGTACAACTCTTTGAAGGGACAGATGGCCTTAATCTTCCCTCCACTCGAATGAGATTTATGGGAGAGCCATTTACCCTCCCTGTATCAGGTGGAATGCTTGGGAAGGTGATGAATGGACTTGGGCGAACCATTAATGAAACTCCTCTTCCCCATGCAGAAGATGAGTTAAATATTAATGGCCTTCCAATTAATCCAACAAGTCGAGAATACCCCCAAGACTTTATTCAAACTGGAGTTTCTGTTATTGATGGTCTTACTACCCTTATTCAGGGACAAAAACTCCCTATTTTTAGTGGAAATGGGTTGCCTCACAATATGTTAGCAGCTCAAATTGCTAGGCAAGCAAAGGTTCTAAAGAAAGAGAGTGACTTTGCTATTGTGTTTGCTGCTATGGGTGTTAAGTACGATGTAGCTAGATTCTTTATCGATAGTTTTGAGTCTTCTGGTGTGTTAGATAATGTTGCATTTTTCCTCTCATTAGCTGACGATCCTTCAATTGAGAGAACTATCACTCCTCGTAGTGCCCTCACTCTTGCTGAACATTTAGCATTTTATCATGGAAAACAAGTGTTAGTAATTATGACAGATATGACTAACTACTGTGAATCATTACGAGAAATTTCTACTTTACGAGGTGAAATTCCTTCCCGTAAAGGGTACCCTGGTTACCTCTATTCTAACCTTGCAGAGCTGTATGAAAGAAGTGGAAAGATTCAAGGGCGTGGTGGTAGTATTACACAAATACCAATTCTTACTATGCCAAATGATGATATCTCCCATCCAATTCCCGATTTAACAGGATATATTACAGAGGGACAAATAGTGTTTGACAGATCAATGTATGCTAGAGGAATTTATCCCCCCATAAATGGTCTTCCTAGTTTATCGAGGTTGATGAAAGATGGAATAGGGGAAGGAATGACTCGAGATGATCATCCACACCTTGCAAACCAACTTTTTGCCTCCTACGCTCATGTACAGGATGTAAGAAACTTAGCATCAGTTATTGGAGAAGAGGAACTAACGAGTTTAGACCACCAATATTTAGAGTTTGGAAAAAGGTTTGAACATAAATTTGTTTCCCAAGCATTTGATGAAGATAGAAGTATTGATGAAACTCTCGATATTGGATGGAAAGCACTCTCTGCTCTCCCCTCTGAAGAGCTACAACGTGTTACAGAGAGTGAAATAAGTAAACACTATGGAGATGATGAATGAGTCGTAATCTCGCACCTACACGCTCAAATGTGATGAAACTAAAAGATGACCTAGCCTTTGCAAATCTAGGCTATGAACTCCTTGATCAAAAGAGGTCTATTCTTGTTGTAGAGCTTCTTACTTTAGTAGACCAAGCAGTAGATTATCAAGAGCGAGTAGATGAGGCACTCTTAAAAGCAAGTGAATCACTTCAAACATCTGTGATGCAAATGGGAAGGCTGAAGGTTGCCAATGTATTTCCATCTGTTACGATCACAAGTAGAATTGAGCTTGGAAATAGAAAAGTTATGGGTGTGAGATTGCCAAAAGTGCAAACTCATTTTGAAGAGAAGGGTCCCTATTTCAGTCCAGAGGGGACAACATTTCAAGTAGAAGATACATTAGAAGCATACAGAGAGGCTCTTGAGTTGATGGGGCACTTGAGTGAATTAAAAATATCTATTATGAGATTAGCACGGGAAGTGAAAAAGAGTATTCGAAAAGTAAATGCCCTTGAGAAAATAGTAATTCCCCGTCTAAAAGATGATTTAGCGTATACAAGTAACAGAATAGAAGAAATAGAAAGAGAAGGCTTTATTTTATTAAAACAAATAAAGAAGCGACTAGAAGAGAATAGTAGAAACTAAGGGAGGGATACACCATATATGTTTACCAAACTATTGGTATATTTAGATGGGTCTGAAGACTCAGTAAGTGCAGCGATGGCAGCTATTGTACTCGCTACACAATTACAAGCCCAACTTGTTGCGATGTATGTTGTTAATACAAAAGCACTTCAGGATTTAGTGAAAATGAGAATCTTTCTTGATTCTGAACAACTTGAGTATCAAAGAGATATTGAAGGTGATGCACATCGCTACTTAGAGCATGTAAAGAAACTTGGCAAGAAAAAAGGGGTAGTTGTTGAAACTGTTAAAAAAAGTGGATCAGTTAGTCAAGAAGTAAAACAGTATATTGCCCATCATGAAGTTGATATGCTTGTCCTTGGAGGGCTTTCTGAGATTCACTCACGAAGAGATGAGCTCCTTAGTGAAACAGATAGGATGATGCGTAGTGCTACAATTCCAGTATTTGTTGTGAGAGATAGTGATGATATTTGGGATATGTATGAGTCCCTGCCCGATCTTGAAGTGGAGGCCCCTTATGACATTAACTGATGTTCTTGAAAAAGATTTAATTATAGTTCCCTTAATTGGAACAACAAAGAGTGCGGTTATTGAAGAACTCGTTTCAAGACTTACTCAACATAAAAAGCTTGCTAATAAAGATGAGATACTAAAGTCTGTCTTAGAGAGGGAAGAGTTAGGCTCAACAGGGCTTGCCGATGGTATTGCTATTCCTCATGCAAAAACAAAAGCAGTTGAGCGTATCTATCTTGTTGTAGGAGTATCTCCTCAAGGGGTAGATTTTGATGCTTTAGATGGAGAGCCTTCTAATTATTTTTTCTTAGTTCTCGCACCCTTAACAGAAAGTAGTGCTCACATTGAAGTTCTTTCATCTATTGCAAGAACAACAGCGAGCCCCTCTTTTAAACGGCTATTAAGTGCATCAAAGAGTGCTGATGAAGTATATTCCCTCTTTTTTGATTAATAACCAAGCTCTTCAGCAACGATGATTACATGAATTCGCTCTTTAGCTGCTTGCCTTCCTAACACTAAAAAGGAGGAACATATTCCTTTGTTGCATCCATTAGGTGGGATACTCATAAGGTGTTTATCATCAATAAAAGGTGCCACACAGTGACCATGGGTTACACAGTATGTATCACGACTTAGCCTCGTAGAATTAGCTGGAGCTGCAAGCTGTTTCACTCTATTTACTGCATCTTTTAGGTGAGGCACAATTTTATTATGGCCAACAACTATATAGACCTTCTTTGGGCCGTATAGGAGTGCTGCTAAGCGATTGTTTGACCCATCTACACAATATATCTCACCTCGCTCAGTAATTGCATTCGCACTAGCGAGGTAGATGTCACTCGATAAGTGTTTCATGTTCTGCTCATACAACTCTTCTTTTGTTAAAGAGGGGGAAAACCTATCAATAAAGGTGCACTCATGCTCTTTTACAAACTTTATTAACCCAGTTTCAACCAACGTCATAGAGCCACTTGCTCCAACAATAGAACCTTTTTCTATTAAAGAAGAGAAAAGGGTCACAACATCCTCTTTACGAGGCACGTAGGAAACTCCATAATTATTTTTCTCTAAATTATCCATCACTTTATGAACTTTAAGTCTCATGATTTTCTCTTTATGTATATCCACACTACTCCTCCACTTCATTCTATATTACACAATAGAGTATTTAGTTGTATAGAGCATGTAGTGAAAAATAAAAATAGGTTTTGTAGGGATGCCAATTTAGGGTAAAGTAGGGATGGTGCAATTATTCCTAGACTTTTACCATTTGGAGGGATACAATTTGTAGTATGAATATAACATTTTATGGTGCTGCAAGAATGGTAACTGGAAGTTGTACTCTTTTAGAGTGTAACAATGTTAAGATTTTAATTGACTGTGGATTACCTCAAGGAAGTGATGAAAAGACTCTCGGAATGGAATTTCCTTTTAATCCAGAGAGTATTGACTACATCCTACTCACCCATGCCCACATTGACCACAGTGGTCGTATTCCTATGATGGTACGTCAAGGGTTTAGAGGAACAGTTCATACAACTCATGCTACAGTTGATTTGTGTTCTATTATGTTAAGTGACTCTGGCCATATTCAAGAAATGGAGGCTGAGTGGGTTAATAGGAAAAGATTACGAGATGGTAAACCCCCTATTGAACCAATATATACAGTAGAAGATGCGAATAAATCGATCGAATATTTTATTGGGCATGAATATGAACACACCTTTAATGTAGCTAAGGGGATTGTTGCAACGTTCACTGATGCAGGGCACATTTTGGGTTCTAGTTCTATTAAATTTGAATTAACTGAAGATGGAAAGAAAAGAAACATCGTCTTTAGTGGAGATATTGGAAATCTCGATCAGCCAATTGTGAATGATCCTGTTCTTCTAAATGATGCTGATTTTGTCGTTATGGAATCAACATATGGAGATAGAGAACACCCCCCTGTAGCCCATCCAACTCAAAAGATAAGTACACAACAAAGAGCTACCTCCCTCGCTAATTTTATTGAAAGGACATTCAAACGGGGTGGGAATGTAATCATCCCCTCCTTTGCAGTGGGAAGGACACAAGAGATTCTCTACCTCTTACGACACATCATTACTCACAAGATGATTAAAGGAATTGAACATATTCCAGTATACCTAGATAGTCCTTTAGCAATTAGAGCAACTGCAATCTTTAGTAAAAATATTGAAGGGTACTTTGATGAAGAAGCAATGGAGATAGTAAAAAAAGGGGATAATCCCCTTCGCTTCCCATCTCTTAAGATGAGTGTTACAAGTGATGACTCTAAAGCAATAAATGCCCTAAAAGAGAGTGCAGTAATAATTTCAGCAAGTGGTATGTGTGAAGCAGGAAGAATAAAGCACCACCTCAAACATAATCTATATAGAAAAGAGTCAACTATTGTATTTAGTGGATACCAAGCAAAAGGAACTTTAGGTCGCTCAATCTTAGATGGTGCTAAAAAGGTGAAAATATTTGGTGAGCACATAGAAGTGCGAGCAGAGATTGTGAGTTTAGAAGGGGTAAGTGGACATGCTGATCAAAAAGGGCTTATTAAGTGGATATCACACTTTACAAGTCCCTTACGCCACGTCTTTGTAGTCCATGGAGATGAGAGTGTAGCTCGCTTCTTTGCTGGATACCTCCACTCTCACTTAAATCTACCTGCCTGGGCTCCACGAGTTGGCCAATCTTTTGATCTTCTCTCTAATAAATTCCCTAAAGCAGAAAAAGAGAGTGTGTGGGTTACATCCCTTGAGCAACTCAATACAACAATGGAAGAATTAGAAGAGGCTATCCTCTCTACATACAAAATTGTTAATAGAATGAAAGATCATAGCAAGAAAATTGTAGAAGAAGAGGACTCCAAAGCATCTTCAAGGCTCAGTGGAGCAATGGAGAGGTTGATGAGTGAAATAGATGAGTTAAATAATAGATGGGGTGGATAAACATATCATCTCCTAGTATAGTGTAACAAATATTGTAGGAGATGAGATGAAAATACTAGCAATAGGTGCACACCCTGATGATGTTGAATTAAGTTGTTTTGGAACACTCGCTCTTTGTGTTAAAAGAGGGGACACGGTAGTTGTCTGTTCTGTTACTAATGGAAATTTGGGACATGATAGCTTAGATAAAGAGAAACTAGCATTGGTAAGAATGGTGGAGGGAGCAGAAGCTGCTCAAGTAATAGGAGCCTCTTTTTGTACCCTCGATATAGATGATATGAGTGTTGATGAACACAATCAAGATCAGATATTAAAAGTTACCAACCTCATTAGATCTATTAAACCAGATTTAATAATTACCCATAGCATGGATGAGTATCACAGTGATCATATTCAAACAAGTAAATTAGTATTTCGCTGTTCTATGCTCTCTTCCTTACCCAATTTCATATCTGATTATCCTCATATAAAAGAGATCCCCCATATTCTCTATATGGAAGGGATTGAAGGGAGAAGCATTAAACCAGATATCTATGTTGATGTAGGAGAGACCTTTGAACTCAAGATGAAGGGAGTTGGCTGCCACACTTCACAACTTCCTCAGTTAGAGAACGAAGAGTATGAAGATATCTTTCATACCATAGAGGTTATAGCATCCTACAGAGGTCTACAGTGTAAAAAGCGGGTAGCTGAAAGTTTTACCTATTGTGATAAAAGAGCTCTTATCCCAACTAGGCTTCTTCCATAATAGAGATATCATTCATTGCCTCTGTTAACCTTTGTATGGTTAAGGGGGCACTTCCTTCAAAGTGGTTATTTACCTGTACATATACTATGTGGTTTTTTGAGAGGGTGATTAACCTTTTAGCTATGGTATATAGATCTCTTTTTCTGTCAAACAAAATAGAATCCCACTTACCTAAACTCACCTCTTCTATCTCACGCCGCCGCTCTCCATGCAACCTGATTGAAATAATTGGGCCAAAGAGGGGATGAAATCTATCAATGGTAGAGGTGATATCATCCATCCAATAGCCACTTAATAAAACTGGTGCAATTGATTCTCTAGACAAAAATTCAAACCAAGTTCCATTGAGAAATTGGGGGTTACGAATTTCTATTCCATATGGAACATCCCTATTGATAGATGAGAAGAAGGTGTGTAGCGAATCTATGAAACTAATTAAACTTGGACTCATTTCTTTATTGATGTAACCAAATTGAAACATCAACAACCCGATTTTATCTCGTATGGGGTGCAAGGAATCGACAAATGAGTGCAAAAAATCACGATTAAGAAAATAGGGGTTTACTTCTTTACCATCTGGATAAAAGGGAAGGGTGAGTGCATTAGGGCATTTAATAGTAAAACGAAAAGAATCATCCGTTGCCAAATTATACTCATCTACAGTCTCTCTTTGTGGCAACCCTGCACTCTTCTTTCCTAAAGACCAAAACCATCTATCTATTTCTACCATCTTATACTTTTGAGCATACTCTGCGAGATAGTTTTGTGGCTCTGGTGAGCTATATACTAACCTTTCCCAAGAGGGATAGATAAAACTACATGTTCCAAAGAGAGGATTTTCCATATCTACAAAGTAAAAAGAAATCTAATGATAGGCAACATCTGTTTTTATAGTGTACAATTATATAGTACTAGGAGTGTGTGATGGCTGTTATTATTGTGATGATTGTTACTCTAATTCTCTTTTCTTTTTATATCCACGTAAAAGAAAAAAGAAGTGCCCTCTCGTTTGTGAGTGAGATGGTGTTACGTCTTAGTGTGAAAAAGATTCAAGAGGGATTGGGGGATGAAAGTGGGGAGTACTTAGCTAAGCAAGCGGTGAAAAATGAAGTGCCCTATACGCTCCCTATAAAGGGGTTAGCACATTGTACGATAACACTTGAAATAAGAGATGAGATTGAAGTTGTTGTTTTTAGGCCACGAAGGAAAAAGAGTGTAGCAACAATTCTCTATCTTCATGGAGGGGGATATGTTGAACATGCTTCAATTGTCCATTTCTTCTTTATTGATTCAATCCAAAGGATGTGCCCATCTACTCTCTATATGCCAATTTATCCCAAAGCTCCTGTTCATCAAGCTCCTTTTACAGTATCAAAAACAAAAAGTATCTACACATCTTTAGTTCAAGAAATACAAGAGCCTCTCTTTCTTATGGGAGATAGCGCAGGTGGTGGTCTTGCCCTTGCAGTTGCTCAGGAAATAAAGCAACAGCCTAGCCATATTATTCTCATCTCCCCATGGCTTGATATCTCCCTTAGAAACCCTTTAATAAAAGAGTTGCAAGAAAAAGACCCAATGTTACATTACACACATCTAAAAAATATGGGCATTTCGTATAAGGGAAATTTAGATGAAACAGATCCAAAAGTCTCTCCTTTATTTGGTGATATAACTAACCTCGCTCCCATGACATTTTTTGTTGGAACACATGAAATATTTTTAGCTGATGCGAGGGATTTTCATCGTAAGTGTATAGCTAGTGGGAAAGAGATTAATTATATAGAAAAGGAGCGAATGAACCACGATTACCCCCTCTTTCCTATGAAAGAAGGGAGAGAAGCTGTGGCTATTATTGCAAAGGTGTTGAAGGGAGAAACCTTACACAAATAATAGATTTTGCAAAGTTAAACCCCAAGATGATATATAGACTTGTGAGGATGAATACACTCATATATCCAATGATAGTTACAAGAAAACCTGCAATGATAGGATAAATTATGTTTCCAATTGCACCAGCTCCAGCGAGTCCTGTATAGAGAGTTCTATTTTCATCATTAGATATTTCAAGTAAGACACCAGGAGTCACTATTTTATAAAGTTCTATGGCCGCTCCACTAAATAAGAAGGTGATAGAGTAAAAAATTGGAGAGAAAGAGAAGAGGAGAGAAATTATTGGTGTCATTGCTGCAATCGCGATAAAGAGGTAGAGGAGGGGACGATATTCTTCTCTTTTATAAAAGGTGTGTAAACTTAGATTTGTTAAAAGAGCTCCTCCCATTTGAATGAGGAGGTAAGAACCAATTAATGAGCCATCAATTGAAAACTGAGTTCTTCCATATAATATTAAAAATGGAATTGTTGAAAGAATTACTCCACTTGTATTAATAAACATCAAATACTTTCGCACATTACTATCGGTTTTCACTGCTTTAAATAATTGGCTCACTCTCTTTTTGATACTCTCCTTACGAACCTTTGTGTTCATAGGTTCATCAATCATCCAAAAGCCAATTGTTGCAAGAAGGAGAATAAAAGAGCCTGAGATGAAAAGAAATGCGTAGTTTACAGGGTAGTTGAAATAGGTAAGAATTATTTTTACTAACAGAGAAGAGACAATAACACCGATGCTACTGATGAGTTGTTTTCTCATCAAAAATTCTTTTCTTTTTTCAGTTTGAATTGCCCTTCCTAATATATCTGTGTAGCTAATGTTAGCAAAAGCGCCTCCAAATGAGAAAAGGGCCATAATGAACAAGAGGGCCCAGATAACCCAACTCTTAGCATCAAGATCTGTGAGTAAGAATAGTCCAAGGGTGAACAGGGCAGCTACTCTCATATAAATAGCTACTAATAGGGCAGGTTTTTTCTTTTTTAAGGGGATAATCATCAAAGCAAATAATAATTGCATAAAACTTGTCCCCCCTATCATGATAGAAGAGAGTAAGCCAAGGTGGATACTTTTTGCCCCTAATTCACCCATCATGTTCGGAATGATTGTATTTACATCAATAAAACTCATCGTGAGGGCTAAAAAGAGGGCATGAATAAGGAACGCTATGTAATTTCTTTTTTGATTAATTTCTTGGTTCATAAAAAAAGGCATCCTCCAGAACAAAGGATA